>DAIOTT010000006.1:0-40602 GCA_036751885.1 Candidatus Sumerlaeota bacterium | reverse complement strand
ATCAGGATTTAGTTGTTCAATCCGGCTCACAGGAACGTCACGTTGTTCGGCGTACGTACATTGGGTTGGTTGTTAGTGATAAGGGCGACAAAACAATTGTTGTTAATATCACGACTAAGAAGCAACACCCAACGTATAAGAAGTTCATCCGCCGCGATTCCAAGCTTCATTGCCATGATGCAGAGAACAATGCTCAAATTGGCGATACTGTTGAGGTTCGCGAAGTAACGCGCAAGCTTTCCAAGTTGAAGCGCTATGAGTTGGTTCAAGTTATTGAGCGAGCCAAGTAATCGCAGGCTAACAAAACCATCTCGTTGGCTGGTCACAGTTTTTCGAAGTAGTATTCCAAAGGCAAGTTTTTTTGAGGTTTAGAGTAACATGATTCAAGAATATACGGTTCTCAATGTGGCGGACAACAGTGGCGCTAGAAAAGTGCGCTGCTTCAAGGTTATCGGTGGTTCCAAGCGTCGCTATGCGTCCATTGGTGATATCATCGTTTGTTCTGTTCGCGAGGCGGATCCCCAAGGAAACGTCAAAAAAGGTCAAGTTGTTCGCGCCGTTGTGGTTCGTACAGCTAAAGAAGTAGGCCGCGAGGACGGCAGCTACATTCGTTTCTACGATAACGCTGCCGTCATCATCAACAAAGACAGCCAGCCAATTGGTACCCGTATTTTCGGTGCTGTTGGTCGGGAACTTCGTGCGAAAAACTTTCTCAAAATTGTTTCTCTCGCACCTGAAGTGTATTGATACTAAAAGGATTCTAAGACCATGAGCTTAATTCGCAAAGGCGATCCCGTGATCATCATCAGCGGCGGGAACAAAAAGAAAACCGAAAAACGCAACCACCGTGTCGGCATCGAAGGTGTAGTGACTCGCGTATTCCCTGAAAAAGATTTGGTGATTGTTGAAGGGGTAAACCTCTCCACACACCACAATAAAGTTCGCCCCACAGAGGGCGGCCAAGAGGGTGGTGTTGAACACATTGAACAACCTGTTCACATCAGTAATGTTGCTTACGTTGATCCCGAAACGCGCCAACCGGTTCGTTTGGGCATTACCATCAAAGACGGAAAAAAAGTCCGCATCACCAAGGGACGCAACAGTTCCAAGTCTATCGTTGATTAAGAGCTGCTGAAAGGATTTCGCCATCATGGCTGTACAAAATAAACAATACGTACCTCGTTTGCTTCAAAAATACCGGGATGAAATTGCTCCTGCAATGCAGGAAAAATTCAATTACGCGAACCCAATGATGATTCCACGCCTTGAAAAAGTTGTGGTAAACATGGGTGTAGGGGAAGCTTCCAAGGACATTAAAGAGTTGAACGCCGCTGAAGCGGAGCTCACAATCATCACCGGGCAGAAACCTGTTACAGCTCGCGCTAAAGTTTCCGTTGCTCAGTTTAAAATTCGCCAAGGAATGCCTGTTGGTTGTTTCGTTACACTGCGCGGGCACCGGATGTATGAATTCTACGACCGGTTGATCAATGTAGCCGTACCCCGTATTCGCGACTTCCGTGGTCTTCCCGCTAATGCCTTTGATGGCCGTGGCAATCACTCACTCGGCATTCGTGAACACAACATTTTCGTGGAATTAGAATACAACATGATCTCCAAAAACCGCGGGATGAATATTTCAACCGTCACAACTGCCAAAACCGACGCTGAAGCAAAAGAGCTTCTCCGTTTGTTCGGCATGATGTACCGCAACTAACCCTTATACAAGAAACTTTACCCGCCGCGCACGCCATGCGCGGTTGAGACTAAGCCGGAGGCACTCCACAACATGGTTCATTCAGACCCCATCGCTGATATGCTGACCCGAATTCGTAATGCTAATGTGATCAATAAGGATCACGTTGATATTCCGAATTCTCAGATGAAGACGGCAATTGCCAAAATCCTCAAGGACGAGGGCTTCATCAAATACTACAAAGTGATGAGAAACAGCAAGCAAGGCTCCATTCGTATTTTCCTAAAGTACGGGCCCAACAAAGAGCACGTCATCAACGGCTTGGAGAAACTCAGCAAGCCTGGCCTTCGTCGTTACGTCCCCGCAACGGAGATTCCTCGCGTGCGCGGCGGTATGGGGATTATGATTCTCTCCACGTCAAACGGAATTTTAACCGGTAAAGATTGCCGTAAATTGAATGTAGGAGGCGAGTTGCTTTGCAGCATTTGGTAAGCTGATGTTGAACGAGCGCCGCTGAATTAAGCAGGCCGCTTTCAAATCAAATTACCCACCCTGCAGAAAGGCTAATCAAAATTATGTCTCGTATTGGTAATGTACCCATCCAGTTGCCCAAAGGCGTGAGTGTTACAATTACACCCACCACTGTTGTAGCGAAAGGCCCCAAAGGGGAGCTTTCATTGAACTACAAAGGGCACGTGAAAATTGAAGAAAAAGAAAATCAAATTTACGTTTCGCGCTTTAATGATGAGCGGGAAAGCAAAGCTTTCCACGGCTTGTACCACCGTTTGCTCACGAACTTGTTCAAAGGCGTTACGGAAGGCTTTGTAAAGGATCTTGAAGTTCAAGGTGTTGGTTACAAAGTTGCCATGAAAGGGAAAACCCTTGTCATGAACTTAGGCTTCTCTCACCCTGTTGAAGTTGCCAGCCCCGAGGGGATTACGTTTACAACGCCAAGCCCTACGCTGATTAAAGTTGAGGGCAACGATAAACAACGCGTTGGCCAAATAGCGGCGGAACTTCGCTCCTACCGCCCACCAGAGCCTTACAAGGGTAAAGGTGTTCGCTACGTGGGTGAATATGTTCCAAGAAAAGCTGGTAAATCCGGCGGCAAGAAAAAATAATTAATCAGTCAACACTCTAACCCAAAATTTGCCGTGGTGAGCTCGTCTACAAAGCGTCGGCTCCGTGACCATGGAGGTCAAAAAAATGAAGCACTATTGGAAACACAGAAAAGACAAATGGGGACGCCACCAACGACGTCGCTGGAGAATTCGTAAAAGCATATCTGGTGTTGCAGAACGCCCCCGCTTGCTTGTGCGTAAAACAGCACGCCATTTGTACGCGCAGTTGATTAACGATGCACCGGAAGCGGGCAGCGTCACATTGTTCTACATTTCAACAAATGTTAAGGGCGAAGTTCAAAAGAAAAACTTTGCTAACATTGAAAACGCCAAAAAGCTTGGCGCTGAAATGGGTAAACGCATCAAGGATGCAGGCGTTGAAACAATCGTTTTCGATCGTGGCGGCTTCCGGTACCATGGTGTTGTTAAAGAGTTTGCTGATGCCGTTCGCTCAGCAGGCGTGATCTTCTAATTTTCCCCTCAATATCTGACACAATAAGGAAAGATTTTTCGCATGTCTTCAGTCGACAATAACAACATGGGAACAGATGTTCTCGATCATTCTCAAGAGGGTGATAACGGTGAGTTCTCTCGCAGTGGCGAGGGAATTGAAATCCCCCCTCCCCCTGGCCGTATTGACCCCAACGGGTTGGATTTGCACGAGGAAGTTGTTGAGCTCAACCGCTGTGCTAAAGTTGTAAAGGGCGGGCGCCGTTTTAGTTTTGCTGCACTCGTCGTTGTTGGCGATGGAAACGGCCACGTGGGCGTTGGCTTCGGTAAAGCAAACGAAGTTCCCGACTCAATTCAAAAAGCTGTTGGCGCTGCGAAGAAAAACATCATCAACGTCCCCATCATTGGCCGCACAGTTCCCCATGAAATCATCGGTGAATTCGGCGCGGGCCGCGTGCTAGTAAAGCCCGCTTCTGAAGGTACTGGCTTGATCGCCGGCCCTGCAATGCGTGCGGTACTTGAAAGCGCTGGCATTCAAGATTGCCTGACTAAAGTATTGGGCAGCGATAACAACATCAACGTTGTAAAGGCTACTTTTGAAGCTTTGCGTAACCTTCAAACTGCAGAGCGCACAAGCGCGCTTCGTGGCATGACGATGGATGAAATGCTGGGCAAGAAAACAGCAGATCGTTACCGCCAAGGCCGTGAAGATGCAGCGAACAATAAATCAGCCATTGCCCAACAAAAACGCGAAGAAAAACAAAGCCGTCGTGGCACCTACTCAGCTGGCGGTCGCCGCGATGATGGTGAAAACGGTGGGCGTAACAACAATTCAAACGATAAATAATATCAGGTGAACTCTCCTGATTGTTTCTTGAGCGTATAACTCAGAAAAGGATTTACGACCAATGATTGAAGTAAAAATCACCTGGAAAAAAAGCACCATCGGTTGCCGTGAACAGCACCGGAAAACCATTCAAGCAATTGGCTTGAAGCGGCGGGGCCAAACAATCACCAAGCAAATGACTCCTTCACTGAAGGGGATGCTAGACCAAGTTTACTACTTGGTGGAAGTTGTTCCCGCAGAAGGCACATCTGTAAAGGCGTGAGCCAAGATGAACCACTTAAGTGGTTCCAGCGTTACAACAAGGATTTTGTAAAATGAAATACCATACACTCCCGAAAGACCCCGGACGTCAACAAAAGCGCAAACGTTTAGGCCGCGGTGAAAGCTCTGGCACGGGTAAAACTGCTGGTAAAGGGCACAAGGGTAAACAAGCTCGTTCTGGCTCTGGGCCGGGCCCATACTTTGAAGGGGGGCAAATGCCTCTTATTCGCCGTATTCCAAAATTCGGTTTCACCAACCCTTTCCGCACAGCTTACGAAGTTGTGAATATCACCTCACTGGATCTTCATTTTGAAGATGGTGACGTGGTAGATTACGATGCGCTTCGCAAGGCACGCCTTGTGCGCACTAAATTGCCGGTCAAGGTTCTTGGCGAAGGCGCAATGACGAAGAAGCTTACAGTTCATGCTCACAAGTTCTCAGGCAGCGCTCGTGAAAAAATTGAAACTGCTGGCGGCAGCGTCGAGCTCCTAAGCTAATTTTGATATCCTCTAAATTCTATGTATCCATACCTGAGTAAACAGTGTTTACTCAGGGGTAGGTTTTTATGCTCGAGTCAGTAAAAAATATTTTCGCAATCCCCGACCTTCGCAAGAAGGTCTTTTATACTTTATTGATGATTGCGATTACCCGTATTGGGGTTCACATCCCCACACCGTTCATTGATAGCGAACAGGTTCGTGGTTTCTTCAGTAATACCGAAAGCGGCATTTTTGGCATGGTGGATATGTTCACCGGCGGCGGCTTTCAAAATATGTCCATCATGGTAATCGGCATTATGCCTTACATTTCAGCTCAAATTATTTTGCAGCTGATGATGGTTGTGGTTCCCGCGCTGGAGAAAATGCGCAAGGAAGGCGAGGCGGGCCAGAAGCGGATTGAACAATACACCCGTTACGGTGCCATGGGCCTAGCAACGGTACAAGCAATCAGCGTTGTGGCCTTCATGATCGTGCAAGGTTTTGTTATACCCAGTTTAGCCGAGGCAACCTTTCTGTTTATTCCGGGGTGGTTTATCTTTGCCGTGATTGGCGTGCTTTCCATTGTAACCGGAACGGCCATACTCATGTGGATTGGCGAGCAAATCACCGCAAACGGCGTTGGTAACGGTATATCGCTGATCATCGCGTTGGGGATTTTGGCTAGTTATCCCTCCGCAGCCTACTTGTTCTACCTTGATACATCGAACGGAATTCAACCGCGAATCTTTGTGCCCATCATATTAGGTTTAGGGATCGTTACAACGGTTCTTATCATTATGGTGCAGGAAGGCGCTCGGCGTATTCCCATTCAGCATGCTCGCCGAACGGTTGGCCGCAGAGTACAGCAAGGCCAAACAAACTACCTGCCGCTTAAGGTGAACACTGCCGGTGTTATCCCGGTGATTTTCTCCTCTGCAATTCTCGCCGCTCTTTCCCAGCTTACCAGCTGGCTTGGTGAAGGCGGTGGCGCAATCAACTTCCTTCAAGGTTCGTGGGCTGCTTACTTTATCCCCAACTCCACCAAGAACTTGTATGTTTTCCTTGGAATTGAGAGCGGCAGCATCTTCAACTTGCTGAAAATGGTGAACCTGTACGTTATCCTTGAAGCAACGATTATCGCGTTCTTCTGTTTTTTCTACACGGCTGTTACATTCAACCCGAGCGATGTTGCGGATAACCTGAAAAAAGCCGGAGCGTTCGTTCCAGGGTTTAGCCCAGGGCAACAAACGGCGAATTACATTGACCGCGTTCTAACGCGGATTACCACGGTTGGGGCTGTGTTCCTTGTGGTTGTCGCGCTGATTCCGTTGTCCTTGCACGTGTCGTTTGATATGAACTTCACTTACACGCAGTTTGCGGGGGGAACAGGGCTGATCATTATTGTAGGCGTTGTGTTGGACACGATGAAGAAAGTTGAAAGCGAATTGCTGATGCACAACTACGACGGCTTCCGGAGCCGACGTCAAGCTGAGGGGGCGCGCAAGCGGTACTCAGGCACAGGTAGTGGCAAGGCAATTACATAAGGCGCATGAGAAAGAGTTTTTCTGCGTTCTTTGCGCTCAAAACTAGTTCAATTTATGATAGGGCAAATGGTCTTTCTACTTCGAAAAGCGCCGTTTGCCCCTTCAATTTTTTGCAGGTAAATCAACCGTGAATTTGGTATTGTTTGGCCCTCCGGGTGCTGGAAAAGGCACACAATCGCAACTCCTTTGCGATAACTTCAAACTTACCCACCTTTCCACGGGGGACGCCATTCGCAACGTCATTCGCTCCGGCAGTGAGTTAGGGAAGGAATGCGAAAAAATCGTCTCAAAAGGAAAGCTTTTAGGCGATGATATGGTCACAAGAATCGCCGAAGAAGTTATCAAGCAGGCACGGCCAAGCTCCGATAGTTTTTTGTTTGATGGCTACCCGCGCACGGTGAACCAAATTCACCAGCTAGAAAAACTTTGCGCCAAGTACAATCTGGAATCCATCGCTGTTGTTACCCTTGAGGTGCCATTCGATGAACTTAAATTACGCCTTACTGGGCGGCGGATTTGCCCTGAATGTAGGAAGTCCTTCAACATACATTTGATGCCAGATATTGATGCAAACCGCTGCGAGGGCTGTATGGAACGCTTGCTGCAGCGCCCTGATGATAACGAAGATTCCGTTCAAGAGCGGCTGCGCGTTTACCGTGAACAAACGGAACCCGTGATTCGCCATTTTGATCAGCAAGGCTTGCTGAGCTCCGTAAACGGCGTCGGCACAACGGATGAAGTGTTTCAACGCATCCTATCTGTGCTTCAAGAATGCTACTAAGTAACCCCCCAACCCAATCTAAGGCAACGCACTGTGACTCTTAAGGCCCTTCAATACCCCATCAAAAGCAAGCGCCAGATTGAACTGATGCGCAAAGCTGGTCACGTGTTGCGCTCCGTAATGGATGAAGTGATTCGCCGGGTGGATGTTGGTGTTTCGCCGTTAGAGTTGGATCAATTTGCCGAGAAAATGATTCGTTCGCGAGGGGGGCGCCCGGCCTTCAAGGGGCTTTACGGGTTCCCCAACACCCTGTGCGTTTCAATCAATGAAGAAATCGTTCACGGAATCCCGAAAAATAACCCCCTGCAAGAAGGGGATATCATCTCAATCGATTGCGGTGTTGAGATGGCTGGATACTACGCTGACATGGCATGGACAGCTCCCGTGGGTAAAGTCTCAGACGAGGCTAAGAAACTGCTGGAAACAACGGAGCAGTCCCTATACAAGGCTATTGATGCTGCAGTGGTACCTAACAGGCTTGGCGCGATTGGGCGCGCTGTGGAGGACTACGTTGTATCCCGAGGGGGTTTCCTAGTGCAAGATTACGGCGGTCACGGAATTGGACAAGAATTACACGAGGATCCGCGGGTGGAAAACTTTGGTCCTAAACCGGGAAGCTCGAACGGCCGGTTGCGCCCAGGAATGACGTTGGCCATTGAACCCATGGTTGCCGTTGGCACAGGGAAAAACGAATTAGATAAGTACGACGAGTGGACGGTGCGCACAGCAGACGGCAGCTTGGCAGCCCATTTTGAGCACACAATTTTGATTACGGAAGGAAAAGCCGAGGTTTTAACTGCAATTGATCAATCAAAACTCTCTTTGAACGATTAAATGCATCTGTTTTCCTTGACAAGCGGGGAGGGATTCGCATCATCCCACTCCCTTGGCTCGACAAGTCACTCTGTCGATGCCAATAATTGGCTTTGAAAAAAGGTTTATATGGCTAAGGAAAAGGGTATCGAAGTTGAAGGCGTTGTTAGTGAGACATTGCCGAATGCTGTGTTCCGTGTAGAGCTTGAAAACGGACTAACTGTTATGGCTCACATCTCAGGAAAAATGCGGATGCACTATATTCGTATTTTACCCGGCGATAAAGTAACGGTTGAACTCTCACCTTACGACCTTACCAAGGGCCGTATAACGTACCGAAACAAGTAAGTATCACCAAGTAAGTTTGAACAATTAACAGCAATACACTATCAATAAAATCGTTTCGGCCGATTAGGCGAACGTATTATACAAGATGAATCGGAGTAAGTTAACGTGGCTCGTATTTCTGGTGTCGATCTTCCGCGCGATAAACGTGTAGAGTATGGTTTGACGTACATTTATGGTATTGGATTGAAAACCTCTCGCGATATCCTTACCGCTGCGGGGATTGATTACAATACCCGTGTAAAGGATCTGACGGAAGAGGAAGTAACTCGAATTTCCGCTCTTATCATTGGGAAAATCCTAGTGGAGGGCGACCTTCGCCGTTTAGTTAGTACGAACATCAAACGCCTGATGGATATCGGTTGCTACCGAGGCATTCGCCACCGCCGCGGGCTCCCCGTTCGCGGTCAACGTACATCCACGAACGCGCGGACCCGTAAAGGGAAAAACCGCGGCGTTCAAGGTAAAAAATAATCACCCCTTAACATGATTCTTGGAGTAGTGTGACAACATGGCTAAAAAGCAAGGCCAGGCTAATCAGTCTGCAAAGAAAAAAGTCAAAAAGAACATTTCCCACGCAATCGCGTGTATTCAGGCAACGTTCAACAACACCATTATTTCACTGACTGACCCAGCCGGAAACACTATTTCTTGGTCAAGTTCAGGTGGCAACGGGTTCAAAAACTCTCGTAAAAGTACTCCTTTTGCGGCGGGTAAGGCAGCTGAAACAGCGGCAATTGCAGCCCGTGAGCACGGCGTAAACTCCTGCGATGTAATTATTCGCGGCCCCGGAGCAGGGCGTGAATCTGCGGTTCGCGCGCTTCAAGCAGCTGGCATCGTTGTAAAAACGATTAAAGACTTAACCCCAATCCCTCACAACGGTGTACGCTCTCCGAAGCGTCGCCGCGTGTGACATCATCTAAATCTCTTTTGAAGGATCAATAGCAGTGGCTCGTTACACAGGACCAGTCGTACGGTTGTACCGTCGCGAAGGCAAAAATTTGCACCTCAAGTCTGCTCGTTCCGCCGCACAGCGTCGGGCAATGGAGAACATCAACACTCCACCGGGGCAGCACGGAAAAACAAACAGCAAGCTCTCAACCTACGGTGTTCAGCTTCGCGAAAAACAATCTCTGCGTCGTATCTACGGCGTGATCGAACGGCAGTTCCGTCGTTACATTGAAAAATGTGAACGTTGGCGCGGTGTTTCTGGCCACGTGTTGCTTCAGCTTCTTGAAAGCCGTTTAGATAACGTTGTTTACCGTGCAGGGTACGCGTGTACACGTGCTCAGGCTCGCCAGTTTGTGGGCCACAAGCACATTACAGTGAACGGTGCCTGCGTGAACATCCCTTCATACCACGTGAAGCCTGGCGATGTCATCGGCCTTACTTCCGCTGGTGCTGGGCTTAAGTACATCCAAGAAAACTTGGAGTACGCCAAAGCAACAGGCCGCAAGGGTTGGATAGAATGGTCTGATGAAGCGCTGACTGCTAAGTTTGTTCAGGTTCCTGAGCGCGACCAGTTGGACGATATTGAAGTTCGCGAACAGTTGATCATCGAACTTTACTCCAAGTAACACCAACTATTTCACCGCCAGAAAAGAATGTTCTTCTTTTCTGGCATTTTTCGTGTCTACACTTAGATTGTAGCATTTTGATTTTGGAGAACCTAAGGCATGGAATTACAAGCAAAGCCATTTAACCTTTCACCCAGCATTGTTCCCGACCACACAACTCTTTCTGATTCTTTTGGTCGTTTCACTATTGAACCCCTTCAACGGGGCTTCGGTACAACTTTAGGCAACTCATTGCGTCGCGTTTTGCTTTCCTCCATTCCCGGAGCAGCAGCTACAAGCGTGCGTTTTGAGAATGTTCGCCACGAGTTTGCCTCAATTCCCGGTGCTCGTGAAGATGTAAACGATGTAATTCTCAACCTGAAGCAAGTTGTTTTCCGCATGCTCTCTAAAGAGAAAAGCGCAACTCTGGAAATTGAAAAAACTGGCCCTTGCATTGTCACTGCCGGCGATTTTGCCGATAACGAAGATGTTGAAATCCTGAATCCTGAGCACCCGCTTTTGACGCTTTCAGACGGCGAGTCCATTCAGATGGATGTTATGGTTACTCAGGCTGAGGGTTATGCTTCTGCGATTTACCCTGAAATGGAAGATGAAGACGACATCGGCATTCTCCCGATTGATGCGGTGTTCTCACCCATTCGTAAAGTCCGCTTTGAAGTATCAGATGCTCGTATCGGGCAACGGACTGACTTCGATAAGTTGGCCCTTGAAATTACGACAAACGGTGCAATTAAGCCGGAAGAAGCGATGAGTTACGCCGCGAAAATCCTTCGCGACCACCTTGATTTGTTCATTCGCTTGGAAGATCGTAAAGTCTCCACTGCAGAAGTATTCGATGGTTCTGTTGAAGCAGCGGACGAAAAAACAACGACGATGATGACAATCCTTGATAAATCAATCGAGGAGCTTGAACTCTCTGTTCGTTCTTTCAATTGCCTTGAAGCCGCTGGCATTAAAACCATTCGCGATTTGGTGCAAAAATCCGAGAGCGAAATGTTGAAATACCGCAACTTCGGCCGTAAATCCTTGTCAGAGATCAAAGCAATACTCAAGGCATTCAACTTAAGCTTCAACATGAAGCTAGATGATCGCGGGCTTCCCGTGAACATGAACGACGACTAAACACTCATTCGTCAGTTTCTTTGATTGAGAAGCTGATTTATCCCTAGATTTTACTCCTTCAAGTAGAGGTACTTTTACAAATGCGTCACCGTAAACAACGTGGAAAACTTAGCCGCCCAACAGGTGCCCGCCTGGCTCTTCTTCGCAATCTAATGATTGCCCTAATTGAACATGAAAAAATTCGTACTACTGAAGCCAAAGCCAAAGTTCTGCGTCCTAAGATTGAAAGACTTGTAACACTTGCTGCGGAAGGCTCATTACACAGCCGTCGCCTTGCCTTCTCTGTAATCGGCAAAAAGCATACGGTGCACAAATTGTTTGAAGAAATTGGTCCGTTGTTCAAAGAACGCCCCGGCGGCTATACGCGCATTGTGAAAGACTCACAACGCCAAGGCGACGGCGCATGGATGGCATTTATTGAGTTCGTAACGAAAACCACAGATAAAGCTCCTGTTGAAGTAGAAGCGGAAACTGTTTAAGGTTTAGTGATACGTTTAGTTGGGTTGGTTGTTTGCCTTGCTCAACTAATCTTATCTACTACGGATTGTAGCTAAAGTAACAAAACTTCCCCTTCTTTTTGGTCGGGGAAGTTTTGCTTTTTACACCCTCGGCTATCAACCCATCCGAAACGTGTATGCCCGTTGTTTATTCTTTGCTTTCGTCATTACAAGGCAAAACAGAACTTCTGGCTGGACTCGCCGGGTCAAACTAAGACTACAGTAAGCGCACTATACTTTACGTTGAAAAAGTTTCGCATGTTTTTATTAAACCGTTTCAAAACGTTTCTCTCTTTATTGTATTTGTTACTGGCCTCCGTTTCTAATGCTCAGGTTTCAAATTTCTCTGCGCCCACGATACTTCCTGCTTGTGATAATTGCGGCGATTTAGTTGCAGGGGATTTCAATCAGGATTCAAATTTAGATTTTGCCGTTACAAGCATCAACACTCGCGAAGTCTGGGTATTTTTGGGCAACGGCAACCTAAGCTTTCAAAACCCCGTGAAGTATGCGGTGGGCAATTCCCCTTTTTCCCTGATCAGTGTTGATTTCAACCAGGATTCCACACTTGATCTTTTGGTGGCAAATGCGGGCAGCGATACGGTTTCCTTTCTTGCCGGCCTTGGGAACGGGCAATTTCTTCCGGCGCAGACGATCTCAGTGGGCGAAGATCCCCGGGATTTAATTGCCGCGGATTTTGATCAAGACGGGGACTTGGATTTAATCGTCGCCTCCAACGATGAAACCGGTATTTCTTACATTGAAAATTTGGGATTCGATTTCTACGAATTTCCCCAAGTCATTCCCGGTGCAACAGCATCGTTTAACTTAGCTCTCGGCAAGTTTGATTCAAACGATACTTGGGATGTTGCGGTAACAAGCCTAGTTGGCAGCCGAATATTTATTCACCTTGGAAATGGCGATGGAACCTTTCAGCCCGTGCAAACGGTTGCAGCATCCGGCCAAACTCGGGGAATTATTAGCATTGATTTGAACGATGATTCTTTTTTGGATTTAGCAACCGCGAACGGTAATTCTACAACGTCGGTGTTCTTGAACAATGGTTCGGGAGCTTTCACGAATTCGGTGAGCCTAACGGGTGGGCCTGTGGGTTATGCAATTACAGCGGGAGATTTTAATCGCGACGGGATTCCCGATTTGGTTTCCACAAACTTAACGGAAAATACACTCAACTTTTTCTCCGGTTTGGGCGGGGGAATGTTTGCAATACGCCAAACCTCCCCAACCGCTTCGGAGCCGATTTCAATCATCAACGGCGATTATAACAACGATGGATTCCTTGATTTAATCGTTGCCCACAGCGCGGGCGATTCCGTCGCTGTTTATGAAAATATACGCTTCAATACACTCTGGTTTAGTTATTAGTTCAGAGTTATTTTTTGTGGTATATGATATAGAACTTCCCGCAAGTATGAGATTATTTTTTACTAAGGATTATTGAGCATGATAAACAAAGTAGGATTTATTGGCTGGCGCGGCATGGTAGGCTCGGTGCTGATGGATCGCATGATTCAAGAAAACGACTTCAAATTAGGGTTTGAGTCTACGTTCTTCACCACCTCGCAAGTGGGGCAATTAGGCCCTGATGTTGGCGGCGGTTCGCAGCCTTTGCTTGATGCCATGGATCTTACAGACCTTGCCGCTCAGGACGTGCTAATCTCCTGCCAGGGCGGCGATTACACCTCAGCTGTGATTGGTAACCTGCGGGGTTCAGGCTGGAAGGGTTATTGGATTGATGCTGCAAGCACCCTGCGCATGGCAAACGATGCCACCATCATTCTTGATCCCGTGAACCGCTCGGTAATTGAAGAATCCCTTGCCGCTGGAGTTAAGAACTACATCGGCGGCAACTGCACTGTAAGCTTAATGCTGATGGCAATCGGCGGGCTTTTCCGCGAAGGCTTGGTTGAGTGGCTTAGCACAATGACCTACCAAAGCGCCTCAGGTGCAGGCGCCAAAAACATGCGCGAACTCATCAAGCAAATGCAGGTGATTGGCCAAGCGGGGGCCGCTGAGCTGGAAAAACCGGCTTCAGCAATCTTAGAGTTGGATCAGCAGATTGATCAAACGCTGAGGCGTGCGGATTTCCCCACGGAGAATTTCGGGGCCCCGCTGGCCGGCAGTTTAATTCCGTGGATTGATCGGTTGGTGGAAAACGGCCAAACCCGTGAAGAGTGGAAAGGCTTTGCTGAAACCAATAAAATATTGGGCGTCAAGAGGTCGATCCCCATTGACGGGCTTTGCGTTCGCGTGGGTGCTATGCGTTGCCATAGTCAGGCGTTGACAATTAAGCTGACTCAGGATGTGCCGTTGGCGGATGTTGAAGCGCTTATTGCCAACGGTAATGAATGGGCAACCGTGGTTGAAAACACAAAAGAAGCAACCCTTGCGCAGCTTACCCCTGCGGCGGTGAACGGAACGTTGAAGGTGCCAATCGGAAGGCTAAGAAAAATGAAAATGGGCCCTGAATTCGTCACAGCCTTTACCGTGGGGGATCAGCTGTTGTGGGGTGCAGCGGAACCCCTTCGCCGCATGCTCCGAATTCTTCTTGAATCGAAGTAAAGTCTGGGTTGAATTGCGATTCATTATGTTCACGGTGTATCGTGGCAAAACGGTTCCGCGGATTAAATAAAACAGGCTGCACGTGAAATCGGTGCAGCCTGTTTTGTTTTTGATAGAACGATCGAATTAGCCGATCGTGATTTTTGTAATTCTAACTTCTTCTTTAGGCCGATCGCCCGGGCCCGTTGGCGTTCCTTCTATTGTTTTTAACACATCCAAGCCCTCAATCACTTTACCAAAAATGGCGTGCTTGTTATCAAGCCAAGGCGTGGCAACGGTGGTGATAAAGAACTGGCTGCCGTTGGTGTTTGGGCCGGAGTTTGCCATGGAAAGAAACCCTGCTCCGGTGTGGCGAAGCGTAGGGTGAAATTCATCCTGAAACTTGTAACCCGGATCCCCTGTTCCGGTTCCTTTAGGGCAGCCGCCTTGAATCATGAAATCTTTAATCACGCGGTGAAAAATTAGCCCGTCGTAAAAACCTTTATTCACTAAATCAACAAAGTTCTTCGCTGTTTTAGGGACTTTATCTTCAAACAACTCAATCTTCATTGTTCCTTTTGTTGTTTCCATTGTTGCAATTGAATTTGCCATAGGTGCTATTACTCCTCAAAATAATAATAAATGTTATAAGTACTAAACACTTCGGTTCGTGGGGGCGCAAGGGATGAAATTCGCGCGCTGGTTGCGGTGTAATAAAATCACCGTGAGTTAGAATTCCGCATGTTTAGGCGCTCGGGGGAAGGGGATTACATCCCGTATGTTTCCCAACCCGCTGATGAACTGAATCGCCCGTTCAAAGCCCAAGCCAAATCCCGCGTGGGGAACTGTGCCGTATCGGCGCAAATCCAAGTACCAGTGGTAGTCCGCTAGGTTCAGGCCAAGCTCTACAAGGCGGGCTTCCAAAACATCGCGCCGTTCTTCGCGCTGGCTTCCGCCAATCATTTCCCCAATGCCGGGGAGCAACACATCCATCGCTGCCACGGTTTTGCCGTCCTCGTTTTGGCGCATATAAAAGGCCTTAATCTCTTTAGGGTAGTCCGTCAGAATCACTGGCCCATTTACATGCTGCTCGGTTAGCCAGCGTTCGTGTTCAGTTTGCAAATCAATGCCCCACCTTACGGGGAACTCAAACGTCTGCTTGCTGGCCTCTAGCAAGCCTATGGCTTCGGTATAAGTCAATCGGGTGAACTCTGCCCCCACAATCCCCTCCAAACGCGCCACAACGCCTTTCTCCACGTGTTCATCAAAGAAGGCCATATCTTCAGCGCAATCAGCCAAGGCTGTCGTGAAAAGCCTTTTAATATAAGCCTCAGCCACGGCGGCATCGCCCTGCAAATCGCAGAACGCCATCTCAGGTTCCACCATCCAAAACTCCGAAAGGTGTCGCGTCGTGTTGGAGTTTTCAGCCCTAAACGTGGGCCCAAACGTGTAGATATTCGTCAAGGCAGAAGCATATGTTTCACCGTTCAACTGACCCGAAACCGTTAGGTGCGCCCGTTTGCCAAAAAAATCCTGACCGTAATCCACCCCTTCAGCCTTAGCTTTTACCAGCGCCTCTAGGTTCAGCGTTGTCACCGTAAACATCTCGCCCGCCCCCTCGCAATCGCTCGCCGTAATAATCGGCGTGTGAACATACAGAAAGCCCTGCTCCTGAAAAAACTCGTGCGTGGCAAACGCCATGCGGTTCCTCAAGCGAGCCACCGCGCCGATTGTATTGCTTCGCGGGCGCAAGTGGGCAACCTCGCGCAAATGCTCCAACGAGTGGCGCTTCTTCGCCATGGGGTACGTCTCGGGATCCTCCACCCAGCCAATCACCTGCACTGTCGACGCTTGAATTTCAACGCTTTGCCCCTTCCCTTGCGATTCCACAAGCGTCCCCTGAACCCGAACGCTGCACCCCGTGCCAAGGTGAAGCACCTCGCTCGCGTAATTCGCCAAATCCCCCGGAATCACCACTTGAATGCCCTTCAACGTGGAACCATCGTTCACTTCCAGAAAGGAAAATCCCACCTTGGAATCACGACGCGTTCGCACCCACCCTTGAAGCGTAACCGTTTGCCCCAGAGGCGGGTTTGCAAAAAGCCCTGAAATTCGGTGCGAAGGGGGAATAGCATACAGCATAATCATAACATCCGTCTAAAAAAATGGAATAACACTCAAAAAAAGGTATTAGCCAACGTTGTGCTAGGCTTGACATTTGAGGCTGTGGGGCAAAGGATTTTCCACCTGACACAGCTATGGAGCCATAATATGTACTACTTTGCCGGAATTTTCATCCCCCTCATGATTGTTGGCACTCTTCTGTGCTGGCAACTTGGCTGCTTTGACGATAGCAACGAACCCCTGTAAGGCTCAAGAAGTCTTCAGGCGCATTCATCCGTCTGGCTTACTTGATTACATCACACAATTGCAAAACACCCGAACGCACTTCTGCCGATTCGGGTGTTTTTTTGCCCAAAACCATCAGCCAAGCCGCCGCAAAAAGTACGTAATCCTTTGTGGGGTGAAGAGCATACTGGATTCATGTAAAAAATCAGCGGCAATTGAATTGCTTGGTGCGAATAAATACAAAGTGAACTTAAGGTCTTTTTCTGTTTCTCTATTTAAAGTACTGTTATTTTTCGCAATAGTTATTTTGGTCTTTTACGGGGCTTATCATTTAATATTATGGCCGAAGCTAACCGTTCTGTTTGGTGTTTTGGCAGTAATTGTGTATTTTTATTTGTGTTTCTTGTTTGTTAGGAAATGTAAGTATTTATGGTTTAGGCAGGCAAAGGGTATGCTTGTAATCATTTCGGAAATAAGCGTACTTCTAGATTTGTATCATCGACGATATATCCTCAAGGATGATGATTGGTTCAGGGGGCAAGAAAAGTCGATCAAAGCCTTGTGCGAACAATATGAACTAAGTGAGGCTTATTACGAAAAACTTATCAATCAAAAAGCCTAAACGCCTTAGTCTCTTGGGTTGCCTAATTTAGCGAGAACTGCAAGTCTTAGTAAGCGATTTGTGATGGAGGTAAAAAAGTGTTGTGTTCAATTTATCAAAAAATATTCAAGCCTAACCCAATGAACCATTTATTAGCTGAAATTCCTCTTCATGAATGGTATTCATCTTTGCCATTGAGAAAAAGAATTTTGGGGAATTTTATGAGTTCCCTTGATTTGCTGAGCAGTATTTTTCGCGTGTTGGCGATACTCTCTTTTGCCTTTGTGATGTTTAGAATTAACTATAGTTTTTTTGTTTTTTTTGCTTTTTCCTTACTGCTGATCTTTGCCTTAAATCAATATTATACAAGACGTTTTGGTGATAAAAAAATACTTCCTTTTGATTTTATTATCCCCATTTGTAAAAAAGAATTTATTCTAGAGTTTATTGATTGGCGTCGTATTTCAGTGTTTTTGGAAACACGCACTACTGTAACAGATTTATTGGAATTGAGTATTCATCGTGAAATTGAAAAGAGGAATTTATTTTTTCAAGTAATCTTTGCTTTGTTGGTAATTGTATTATTTTCATTTTTTACTTATAACTTCTGGGGCGAATTGAGTGATTTGTTTTTTTATTTTGTATACTGCGCTGCTTTTTTGACCATATTAGGTGCTGCGATTTATCTTGTAAATCAATTTCCTCATGATGCTATTATGAAGATGATGGAGGCAAATCGCAAAGCAATCCTGTTTGAATTGGTTGGTTATAGAAGAGAAAAACGTATTGTGGAATCAGGAACTCGATCAATTATTAGTGCAAGTGTGTTCATCTTAATAACAATTATATTGGCCATAGTTATTGGGATTGTATTATTTTTTGAAGTAAAGTATCAGATTGTTATTTTTTTGTTTGTGTTGTATTATGTGAAATGGGTGAAAAATTACTACCAATATCTTGTTTATTATAATGAAAGAATAATATTGGGGCAAATTGATGATTTGGAAATATTATTTGATTTGTATAGCCGGAAAAATATCCTCAAGGATGACGATTGGTATCGCGGGCAGGAAGAACTGATAAAGTCTCTCTGCGTTGAATATAAACTCAGCCCTCATTACTACGAAAAGATTATCAACCCCAAAGCCTAAACGCCTTATTTCTTAGCCTCGCGTTGTTTTATAAGCCATAAAGCGCCGTTAGTCATTGCCACAATCCCTATTCCCCATACCCAGGCTACAAACACCGTTGCTTCCATTCCTAAGCGCAAATCGGCCCCTAAGCCGGCGATGAAGGCAAACGGCAACACGGCAAAAGCAAACACCAGGGCAGCCCACTCCTTTCTGCGTCGCAGCAGTTCAATGCCGCCTAAAAGGCCCGGCAGCATCAGCCATTCTACGCCTCTGAAGAGATAAATCCTCGGCTGAACCCATACGAACAGGTTCCAGTAGCCTTTCAGGTGAATCTTTACGACCTCTAAAAACGTGTGATGTTTGAAAAAGAATTCCGCCGTGCTCATGGGTTCACCCACGTAGGGGTTCTCCCGGAACTCTAGGGCCGATGGAAAGCCGGGTTTCCCTATGTTTTCTTTGTTGAAATAATATAGCGTGTGAATGGAGCTTGAGAAGAGTGGATCGCCGGAATCTTGAAACCGTGCGTTAAACATGAGGTGGGGCGTAATCAGAAGGGCCAGAATTCCAGCGGCTAAAGCGTATTCGGTTGGCTTCCACCGTGTGCGAACGGCTTCCCAAGCGAGCATGGGGAAGACGAAGAGCAAAAAGCTAAACTGGGTCAGCATGATGGCAGCACCCCAAAGGCCCCATGCCGAAGACCTAAAATATGGGGCGCGCTCAAGGGTTTTCCAGGTTTTTAGCCCAAGACCCAACAGAATCAGCAGCAGCACTAAATCATGGCGCAACACGCGGGCGCTCATGCCAATCCATTCCGGTGTGATTGCCAATGCGGCCACGCCGATTAGGCCGGGGAAATCCCCGAAAACTCGGCGCCCTACAACGGCCGCTAGGCCCATGGCAGCAACGGAGACAAACAGCGAGCAGTGCATGGCACCGGCATTTGTCCCGGGAAAAATAAGGAACCACGCCCGCAAAATCCACGGCCAAAGGGGCTCGCGTACCCAAGGGGGTTTGCTCATGGCCGTTTCGTACAGTCCGCCGCCAAGTTTGGCAATCTCCACATACCCAGTGGCATCATACCCAAGCTCTTGGTAATAGGCGTTTTCCGCTTGAATGCTGCGGAGCACCAGCCCTGTGAAGATGATTAGAGCGGTGAAAAGAATGTAGATGTTTAGGGTGCGGTTTCTGTTTTGCTGAATTTCCCTGCTCGTAAGAAGCAGGAAAAAGCTTAGCAGAATTGTCACTCCCCCCAACGCAACCAAGGCTTGCGGTCGGTGCAGTTTGCCGTTTGGCCGAACACCGAAAATCACTTCTACACGGCGGATGTGATTATCTGCGGCTGCACGGATTGTAAGCTTGTGGGCTTGCTGGGTGGGCTGGGTGTTTTGTTCAAGCAGGCGGGTCTGCTGTTCTTCTGAGCGGGCTGTGAAGGGCTCAGTTGCCGCGGAATCTTCTATCTGAAGGGAACTCCCGGGGTTTGCGTCGACCCGTACTTGCACAAAATTGATTGGGAAATCCGGGTAATGAACTGTAATGCCTGCGTTGGGATTTTGCAGGTCAGCAATGATCAACGGGCTGTGGGGGTCGTTTACAGCAATCCGCAAGGATTCATCAATCACAAGATCAAATTGCTCGGGATCGTTCAGCAATCCGGTGGCAGCAAACCAAAAGGCATAGAACATCAGGGCCAACGCTGTTGTTGCAAAGCGCGGCCAGCCAAATTTGCGCAGGGCATTTTGAACGGATTGCAGGGGAGCAAGGCGTTCAAAATCCTGCGCAACGGGGCGCGGATTGCCACCAGCATTGAACTCCCCGCTTGCGTTGGCTGGGCGTTCAGTTGAAAGTTCGTTCAAGGAGTTTACTTTACTCATGTTTTCCGTTCAATTGTCCGTTCAATTCTCTTCATTCTTTGCTGCATTGCAAAACACCCGCAAGGGCTTTGCGCGCAGTGTGCTGCTCATTGTTGCTGCCGTAGGTTTGAGCATCGGCTTATTTAGCTGCCGACCCATCGTTTTGGAGGATGGTGCATCGCCAAACGTGGAGCTTACCTCCGGGGTTGATCCCCGCAACTTGGAGAACTCTCCGCGGCGTTCCCCTTTAGTTGTGGGCAATGCGGTTCCGCCGTTGTGGTTGTTGGATCAAGCAGGTCGCGAGGTTTCCACTCGCGAGATTGTGCTTGGCGGTGATGCGTTGCTGTTGTTTTCGCCGGGGGATGATTCCCCTGAGGCGCGGGCACTTTACCAGTGGGTAATGAAAAACAAAACTCGACTTTCCAACATGGTTGAAATTCTGATCATTACGCCGGATTCAGTGGAGCGTAATGCGGAGATTTCCCGCAGGGAGGCGTTGGGTGTTGCCCTGCTTCATGATCCCGCCAGCTATAGTTCTCGCGTGTTCGGTGTTTTGCCCTCAAGAAGCACCCCACGGCTTGAGCATACTTGGTATGCCCTTTTGGCAAAGGAGAATAGAATCCTGAGCATGAACGAAGGCTTACCGGAACACACGGATGTTATCATGCAATTGAAGGTGCGCCCCACCGGTGATGATGGTGGCGTACTAAAGTTGCTATCTCGTTAACACCAATTTTTTAGGACATAACACCTACTCCTCAATTCTCAAAGGTTTGTAATACGGTTTAGTTATGAAGGTATTTTTCTCGCTTGCTCTGTGCTTTGTTTTCCTACTCTCGGGGTGTAGTCATTACGTTCGGTTTGCCCCGCATGCACCCTATTCAACATCCAACAAAATCAACGCGCCGCTTTTGATTATTACGCCAGATCATGCGGAGCAAGTTCGCTACACGTCCAAACAAAGCAAACTGTATTACTTCAATAAATACCATATTTACTACGGCCAAGCGATGAAGATTCAGGCCTCAGCACGGCTGGATCGAAAGGTTGAGCGGTTGTTCATTATGTCTGACTCAGAGTATTCGTTCTTACGCGGGGTTGAGCCCGAAGGTTTGGAGTTTGTTCATGTTCAGGAGCAAAAGGAGTTTAGGCCCATTACTCCTGAACAATTGAAAGAAAGCATTTCCTTTGTTCCTGAGGTTCTAACGCAAGATGAAGGGTACATGCTGATCATCCACAAGGTTCAGTTCGCTTTTATCGCTGGTGCGGGACAATACATTATGGATGTTTCCTTCCGAGACCGATCGACCAACAAAGAGATTTTTCAAGGCATTTTCCGAGGAAGCGGAAAGCCGATGCGCGGTGCTGACTCAGCCTATAATTATAAAATCCAAATCAACGAAGCGGTCTCCAGTGCCTTTGCAAATGCCTTTAGCACGATTGAGAAAGAAATCGATAAAAGCCTGGCAGCACAGCAATTTTGAACTTCAGCAATCACCTAAATATTACCGGCTTGAATCAATGAATTCACTGTTCAGGATAATTCTGTTCGCTGCAATTCTCGCGCATCCATTATGGGTTGAAGCGGATTTTACTCGGTCTGATAGCCAAGAGCACTCAGCCGATGATTCGCCGGAAGAAGGATTAGAACTCATGGTGGAGCTTCGAATTAATGTCACTGTCCCTCAAGATTCCGGCAAGGTTTATCTCACAGGAAACACGGAAGCTTTGGGGAACTGGAAGCCCAACGGTTTGCTACTACAGGGCGAACAAAACAAGCGTTCGGCGGTGATCAGTGTCCCTCAGGGGTTTGCAGTGGAGTTTAAACTCACGCAGGGAAGCTGGAATACGGAAGCGCTGAATGCGGACTTCACCGCGCCTGAGAATACAATCATTACGGTGAATGAATCCACGGAGGTTGACGTGGTTGTAAATCAATTCCGAAGTGCTCTGCTGGATGTTCCTTATCCGGATCCTGCTCGTTATCAGCCTGACATAGATCTTTACCTCAAGCAAGACCAAGTTGAAATGCCCACTGCTGGGGGAATTTTGGCAATTGGCTCCTCTAACATGCTCAATTGGCAAGCTACAATCCAGCAGGATTTGGCCCCGCTACACATCGTTCCCCGTGCTTTTGGCGGAAGCATGATGAACGATTACGTTTACTTTTTCCCTTCCATTGTTCTCCCATACAAACCCCGTGCAATTCTTTTATACGGCGGCAGTAATGATCTTGCTCACGGGGTTTTTCCTGAAACGGTGGTGGAAAGATTCAAGGAGTTCATCAGCCTGATACATCAGCATTTGCCTGAATGCCGTGTTTACGTTTTAGGCCCAATCCCTAGCCCCAGCCGCGAGGAGTTTCGTGCACGCACGGATCATCTGAACAACCTACTCCGTGAGGAGTGCAGTGAAAATTCGTTGCTTGCGTTTATCGATGTAACAACGCCCTTGTTGGATGATGCGGGCAAAGCCAAAGCGGTGTATTTTGTGGAGGATCAACTTCACCTGAATCAAGTTGGTTACAAGCTTTGGGCAAATACCATTCGCCCTGTTCTTATGAGCATAGAATACCCGTTTGAAACACAGTTGACTAAGTAGATCAATTCAATCGGCAAAGCAAATAAACGGGAACCAATATTGCCGTTGCGTTGTTTAACACTGTGAGGAGTTGTCTCAATCATGATTCGTGCAAGCAAAGTTTCCCCGTTTTTGTTCGCCCTTGGTATAACCATGGTCTTCGCTTCGCACCCGGTTGCCGCTGATTCACCACAGCAGCAATTGCCTACTGTACAATCGTTGAATGGTGAAGCATCCGAAGCAAATCCCACGATCTCGCCGGCGGCAGAATCTGTTCCAAAGCCGAAGCCCATTTTCAACTCGGTGGAAATTTACAAAACGCTTTTCGGGCAAAACCAAGTTTTTAACCGTCGCGATAACGGCGAACGTATTACACCTATTCAGCGAACAACAATTGAGAGCGCCAAGGGCACAATTTACACGATCAGCAACGACGGAAGTTGGGTTGGGTACCGCCTTACCGATGAGGGTGTGTACGTTGATTTACTGCGCAACAGCGAATTTGAAACCACCATTGTGCTGAGCAAACCGTGGTTGATGTTTCCGCGAGAAATGAAAATTGGGGAACAGATTTCGGCAACCATACCGTTTGATTTATACAATAAAGACAAAAAAGGCCGAAGCGGAAAAGTTGAGTGGAGTGCAATCTACAAAGGCTTAGCCTCAATCGATACACCCCTAAAACGCTTTGATCATGTGCACAAAATTGAATCCCAAATGAACATTGATTTCCCCTTCAAGTTCGGACTCAAGTTCAAACAAACCCATTATTTCTCCGAAGAGTTTGGCGAAATTTATCGCTTGATTGATGGGGACGCAACATTCGCGGGAATCTCCATTCGCGATCGAGAGCTGATTGAATCCATTGCCTCCAGTGAACATCTCCCTGTCCCTGAGTTGATTGAGGCTGCTGATGCTCTTGAGAAAAATATTGAGGGAATTACCATTCAAGTAGAAGTGGCGCAGCCTAAGCCTGAACAACTAAAGGCTGTTGAAATGGTGCCTGTCCCTCAAGAAATAAACTAAGCACAAATTTTCTAGTGGTAATTCCCAAAGCTTAGACAGTCTTGGAATTTACCCCTCGTTTTTTCAATAAGCCCCACAGAAGGACTAACAACGAAGCAAGTACGAAGGCGACGATGAGCAGTTGCACCGCTCGCTTGAAGGCGAAGTCTATCAGGCTTCTGCCCTCTGAAACGGTTTGCTGTGAAAGATTCTCTAACCGCGTTTCAACCTCGCCCACAATGGGTGGGGTGTTTGTTTGTTCTAATTGATTCAGCAATTCCTGAAGCTCAAGAACCGTTTTGCGTAATGAGTCCGATGCATTCTCGTAATCTGCCGGGTCAAAGGGTTTGCTGGGTGTTGAATCGTCTTTTACTTTTGGTGCTGTAATTCTTTCTACGGAAGTTAACACGGTTTGTAATTCAACAGCGGTGCTTTTCAATGAGAGTGCTGCTGCATCAATGCCTGTAATAAGAGAGGAAATATCCTGCGAGGTGGTTTGGGCTTCCGCCAGTGTCCCTCTAAAGCCGTCGGTGGTTTTCTGTACTTCAGCTAACAGGTTTTTAATCTCCGGCTGCGCATTGTTCATTTCGCTCAGTGCAAGGCGTGTTGCCTCGCCCACATCGTTCGGCCAATTCTGGGCAACAAGGGTAATTTGGTCCGCTGCCTTCGTCAACTCCTCCGCAGCACTACTTGTTTGCTCAAGGCTTTTCATAATATTCACAGTGTTGGGGTGTTCTAATACGGTAAGAATTAAGCCTTCCCCTTCAAATTGTATTTCCCTTGGCAGGCTTTCAACAACATCGGTAAACCGCTCGGCAATTTGGTTGAACTCTTGAAATGAATTGGAGGTTTCGTTTACCTTTTGAAAGGTGAACAGCGGAGCAAAGGGAAGGGTAACAAGATCCCGCACGGCTTTTAGATTTTGCGAGGCCGCAGAAGGCGTTTGCGATGCTATGTTGCCTGTGTCCCCCGCAAGCAAGATGGGGTTTGCTTCAGCTTCTTGAAGTATATAGCTCTCAATTCTTTTAAAATCTTCTTCAACCAAATGTTTTGCCGCAATATTGCGGATGCGTTGTAAGGCAAGGTTGAATGCGGATTTTGCGTTCACAGGATCACGACCAAAATACTGGTTTGCTTCCTGAGAGTTTACATACAGGTTTAAGCGTTCGCAATAAATCCACGTATCTAAAAGTGCATCCAAAGGGTTTTCTTGAAAGATAAAATCACGAACACGCTTAACGGATTGATTTTTCAAAATGGTGATTTGCTTCCGCGAGGCTGCATTCTCTGTGTTCTGCCGGTAGCGTGAAGCCGCATCGGTAATAAGCAACTCAAAGTAATCTTCAAACGCACCGAGGTCGTTTTCTAATTCCTCAACATCAACCTGAGCCGTGGAGGGTGCAGGGTTTGATGCTGAGGCAATTTGCTGACGTTTGAATATGTTGAGTGTTTCACAGCCCAGTGTTGAGACTATTAATATGCAGAGTACACCGGTGATTTGAATTCTGAAATACATTGTAACAACCAATTTTATAGACCAACAACCAGAGTGAATGCCAAAATTTATGACCGTAATCTGTTGGCTGTGAGAAGTAACTTTTGCCTTATGAAAGCCTCAAAATTGCCCCACTATTCCTGCGTTTTCAGAAGTCAACATTCACCCCTCTCGCTCAACATCTCATCGGCCATCATTTTTGGCAATCACTCTAACAACAATGATCAGTAGGGTAAGTCTCGATCAATAGCGAGGAGAATAATAAAAACCGCCCTCGTGGTGAAGGCGGTTCCATGGGTTTTTTGTTGATCGTTTGTGGTAAACCTTTACAAGCAGGGTATTCCTGTTTGGTGTGGTTGTAATGGGTAGAATTTAGTTCGCTGCCTCTGTCACTTCAGCCAAAGCGCGTGCTTGGCCTGAGAATTCAGCAAGAGGCATTTCCTTGATAAAGATGAAACCGCGGGCTGCACGAAGTCGTGGGTTTTCATTTTGTTCAAAGAACTCGTGCCCCAACAAGGTGCGCAGCATTTGGAATTGTTCTACCATCATGCGTTGTGCTTGAATGCTGAACGGCCCATCAAACTCAAAGCTTGGGAAGCTGGCATTTTTTTGCGAGCCAAAGCAATTAATGAAGCTGTGGTGCATTACGCTCATGGTGTTCAATGTTGCAGGAACGTAGAGGTTTGCATCGGCTGGGTGGAACTTATGCCATACGTTCCTGTAACCCCAAACCATGGGCTCCTTACCGGTTTTGTCGCGGTATTGAATCAGGGCTTCATGCAGAACTTGCAGAACTTTGTAGTGCGTATCGGGGCCTGTCCCTTCGGGATCAAAGGCTAAGGAAACGATTGTGGGTTTCAACTCCTCGTACATCTTCAACACGGGGGCAACGTCGCGATCGGCCGTGGGGGCCTTTGTGAAGATGTCGCCAGTGTAGAATCCAAGGCGTGCGTGGAATACATCTTCGGGGCCTGTGCCTACGTAACCCCAAATCAGTTCTTCTTCAAACTCGCGCTGCATGCCCTTGAGCAGTTGAATGATTTTCACATCCTTTTTGCCGGGGTATGTGGACTTCAAGTAGTGGATGTTTTCCGTTAGGCGTGCCTTCAGGTTGTTGATGTCTTCATCCTCGTACACGGCAATCAAATTGTACAGGGTGCGGCGCGCTTGGGCAAAGTCTTGGGTTTCTTCGTCAAAGCTGGCAATACCATCCAAGAAGCGGAAAACCTCTTCGCGGCGGGCTTGCATGTTGTTGGCGTTAAAAACGTTGTTCTCAATATCGGCGTCAAACACACCGGAATCCAAATAGGACTTCAGTTTTTCAAACAACTCGCACAGGAAGTTGTTTGTTACGGCGGTAAAGCCTGAGGTTAGAACGGAGAAATAGTTTTTTGTGCTGGCAATACGCACCAGGTGCATCACGTAGGGCATGTAGGCTAAGCTAATGTCATCGTGGTGGGGGCCGGTGTGTAGAATTATTTCATTGGTTTTGGGTGTAATGCCTTTTTCGATGCGCTCTTTTAGGCGAGCTTCGCATGCTTTTGCAAGCTCGCTGAGGGATTTACCCGTTTTGCCGAGCACGGCCTTCACTAGCGGGTCGTTTGCGGCGTCTTTATCTGTAAGCAAGCTCAGGCGTTTTTTGGCAGCAAGCGCACAATTGATAACTCGCTTATCAACCTCTTCCGTGGATAAGCCCGCGGAATTTTGAATGTCTTCAATCAACCGGTCTTCAAGTTTAATGGTGGCGCCGTAGGTAAGGTAGAAGCGGGCGTTTGGCATGTCCTGCAGAATGGAGGCGGGGTACATCACGCTTTTGGGGCTTGTAATGGCGTTTGCGATTGTTTTTGACTTTGCTTCACCGGCGGCGAAAATAATAACAACGGCGTCTTTTTTGTAGGAAATGGTGCCTAAGCCAATCGTAATAACAGGCTTATTGCGGCTAACTTCAATGCCGCCCAAATCGCCTGCGGCGGCGGCTTCGGTTTCGTAGTTTGTGTAAGTCAACCGTGTGGGTGAAGCAAGGTCGCTGCCGCGCACGTTAAAGCCAATATGTCCATCCGGCCCAATGCCGCCAAGGAAGAAGCCAATGCCCCCCATGTCGCGAATTTTCTGCTCGTACTCAGAGCAGAACTCATCCACTGCTTGAATGGTTTGCAACTGGCGTTTTTCCAACGGTGTTTTGGGTTCGCGGTGGCGAAGCATTAAGTCCACTTTGCCGTCCGGGAAAATCTCAAGCAAGTCGCTGCTTTTAGTAACGCCCATTTTTGCTGTGTTCATCAGCAAGGCGTTCTCTGGGTTGATGCCAAAGCGTTTAAGGTATTGTTTGTTTACGTAGTAGTAGAAGCTGTTTTGCTGGGCGGGATCAATGGGGTAGAACTCATCGATCTGCACAAAGCGAAGGTTCTCAAAACTCGGCTTGGGTTTACCAGCTAAGCCAACTTCGGCAAGCTCTGCTTGAACAGATTTTTCATCCCACCCGCTGAGGAAGTGTTGAGTCCACTTGATGAAATACTCAGGAGTTTTCCCCGTAGGAAGACTAATGACACCGTTTGGGTTTTCAAGCACCCACTCAATAAAGCGCAGGGCGGTGAGGCGGCCCAAGGAGGGGAAGTTTGGGACTTCAACAATGGGTACACGCTCGGCAGGCTTGTAGGACAACTGGCGCCCAGATTTTTTGTAGTAGAATTGCTCAACGGCAGAGCCTAGTTGTTCAGCTGGGGCGTTTGGGGCTTTTTTGGCAGGTGCAGCAGGAGCAACGGGGGATTTTGCCTTGCTTGCAGCGGGCTTACGGCGGGAAGTGGCCGTTGGTGTAGCCTTAGCCGCCGCAGCACGAGGGGTAGCTTTTTTTGCGACGGGCTTTGCTGCAGGGGTTGAGGCGGCGGTTGCAGGTGTTGCGGATTTCGCGGCGGATTTTTGCGCTGCCGCAGGCTTTGCCGCGCTCGCAGTTGCGGGGGGGGTCTTCGTCGTTTTTGCCGTTGAAGAAAGGCTTGTTGGGCGGCTGCTTCGACGTGACTTTTCTTTTGCTTTTGGTGCCATAATTGAGAATCCTTATTTAAGGTAATGAACAAGAGAAAGCAATAGGGACTTTTTTTTTGGAGTCGAGAGAAAAAACGCTTTCTTGGAAAAAAAATCACATTTTCCCGTGGTGTTTTTCAGGATTCAGCAAAAAGATGCACTATTTTATGGTTCAATACCCAAACTTATATGCCATAAACGTGAAAAGGGCGTTTTATTTATAATCCAGATTGTCCCGTAAAACGAGTTTATTTTGGCTCATAATTCACAAGAATATCATCAGAAAATAGTTTCTAATGATTGACCTGTTCTAAATGAATGCTGAATATCTTCTCATTCACCAAGAATAACATTTAGGAGTCGCACTGTGGAATTTAAGCTTGAGTCTAATTCTGAAACTCAACTGATCCATATTTCAGGTGAACTGATTGCTGAAAGCAGCCACAGTTTACGGGAGTTGGTCAACGAGCTCTCCCAAAAAAGCCCTAAGAAAATCATCATCAATTTAGCGGACGTTCCGTTTATTGATACATCAGGGTTGGGCACGCTTGTTGGAATTCGTGCAACGTTGAAAAGTCGCGATATTATCTTGAAAATTGAACACCCAACGGAGCGTGTAATGCAAAACTTCCGGCTAACGCGGTTGGATTTGGTTTTTGGATTAGAATAAATGCAAGCATACAGGGATGGGATTTACAGCCGAAATGGTTCAAAACATTATTTTTTCTACAAGCAATGATGCGATTTTGGTTCTTGAAAACCTCAAGAACCCGGTATTTTTCAACAACATTCAAGAGCCGCTTCGCTCCTCTGCCTCGGCCGTAAAGATTGAATTGGCTTTTGGTGTTGATGATTTCAAGCATCGACTTCACCGGGAATCCTTTGATCTTGCGGTGATTCACCCGGCTGCAGAGGATATGGGTGAACTCCCTGCACTGATAGAGCGCATTACATCGAACTTAGATCCCCGGCAATTCTTCCCGATTTTGATTCTTCTTCACCCAGAAGATTTTGAGCTTTATGAGCCGCAGATCCCCCTGTTCTTCCAACTCGGTATTCACGGAATTTTACGCTCAAACCAAGCGGTTGATGAACAAGTTAACACCATAAAAAAATGCTTGTACACAAAGGGCCGACATAATTTAGCGGCGGAGCTGCAACTTCAGGTGCAGGATCAGGCGGATTGCCTTCAGCAAATACTCAACGAACAAAAGCCCGACTATAAGCAACTTTCTGGCGTTTACGGCATAAGCATACACGGTTTTTTGCACCATGCAAAAAACTATGCTGGGGACTTATTCAAAGTTTTCACCCTCAGTGAAAATGAACTGCTTGTGGTTTTGATTGATGCCCAAGAATCCGCTGACCGCGCAATTGCCACAAACTTCTACGTTCTGGGCTTGCTTGAGGCGGAGGTTGCTCAATCGGCGGAAGGGGTTCGTCTGGATCAGATTTTGACCCATCTGAACGCCATTTATACCACCAGCCACCAAGGCAAAAGCCTTTGTATGTTGAGCCTTTACCACATCAATACTCAAACAAAAAAAGTGCAGTTCGCTGGAGCAGGGCAAGCAAACGGTTGGATGTTGAATACAACCACCCATTCAATTGCTCAGCTTGAAACGCACAGCTCCGGCCCTCCCATGGGTGTTGAGGCGGATCTTGTGTACGCAACCGCGGAAGTGCAGTTGGGCGCAGGGGAAGAGTTGATTCTGATGACTAATGGTGTGTGGGATCAAAAACTCAAAGATTCCAGCATCTTGAACCTAAAGGGAATATGCCAGCTCCTATCTTCCGCTGATTACACAACGCCCGAGGAACGCATTGAATCGATAAAGAAACACTTGGTTGACGTGCTCAACGGGAATGATTTGAAGGACGACGCCGGGCTGATGATCATCGCCGCTCCTTGAGGCGTTGATTCAGGATGCTGCCATGCGAAGATCCGGCTGTTGATGATTTTCAATTAGGCCGATGTTCTAGGGCTATTCAGATTCTGCAGAAACTTTGCGGGCAACAGAACCGCAGGCAAACAAACCAAACACTCTAACTGTTCGCGCCTTGCAGCGTTTTCAATGCCTCCATGGCTGCAGCTCGCTCCGCCTTTGTGCTGCTTGCTTCTAGTTGATTCATCATTTCGCTACACAATACATCGCACCGTTCATTCAGTTCGTTGCCTGCGTGCCCTTTCACCCATTCCCAACCCAATCGGTGTTTTTGCACGGCTGAATCAAGCTGCTTCCATAGTTCAGCGTTTTTAACTGGGGCCAAATCCCGACCCTTTCCGCGCATCCAGTTGTTTTTTTTCCAATTCTTAATCCAGGTGGTAATGCCGTTTTTCAGGTATTGGGAATCTGTGTAGATGAGAACCTGCTGACCGGGCTCCAGGGCTTCCAAAGCACTGATTGCCGCAAGCATTTCCATCCGGTTATTCGTGGTGGCAAGCTCGCCGCCTGTAAGCTCAATTCGTTTATTGCCCGCTTGAATAATCGCCGCCCAAGCCCCAACACCCGGGTTGGGTGAAGCCCCACCATCAGTGTAGATTGTAACAAGCTTACCTTCGGGATCAAAACTTCCCGGCTTTACTTGTTTTGCCGATCCGCTTTTTGAAGTTGGGCGGGGTGTATCGGGCCCTTGAGGTTGTGTGGTGCCAAGCTCTTCTGCCTTGGCGCGGGCTTTTTCTTTTGCTTGTTGCACGGCTAACTCTTGCTCACGCTTGCGGGCTTGTTCCCCCTTGTTCGCCAAATCTGCCAATACGTCCCCTTCAGTTCTGTAGCGAACCCATTCCCCTTGGGGCTTTGCACCCATCAACTCATACATCTCACGGGCGGGTTTATTCCAATCCAGAACAGACCATTCAAACCGCGTGCACCCTCGTTGGCGCGCTAGAAAGGCTAATCTTTCAAGCATTGCCCGCCCAATGCCCAGGCGCCGGTAGGTTGGGCGCACGTACAAATCCTCCAGATAAAGCCCCGGTGCTGCATCCCAGGTGGAAAAATTGTGAAAGAAAATCGCCATTCCCCCAACTTTCCCTTCAACCTCCGCCACATAGGCTTCCGCATGGGGCCTAATGCCGAAAAGCTGCTCGTGCATTTTTTCGTCGCTGGCGTGGCATTCATCTTCTGCCCGCTCATAAATTGCCAGCTCGTAAATCATCTTCACAATTGCAGCAACATCAGCAGGTTGTGCGGGGCGTAGAATAAAACCGGGATCTGCCTCGGCCTTGAGTGGATCAGTCATGGATTTCTGCTTGTATGGAAAGTCCTCTTAATGCATTTATAACAGGGAAAGCAAACGAGGTGTGCAATGAAACGTCGTTCCCCTATTACTCGTCTACCACAATTTTCAAGCTTAAATTATATCCTGTTGTGTGCCGCCGTGAGTGGAATACTTGCGCCCGCCCATGCCGAAAGAAGCGTTGAGTTTTCCGCTCAAACGCAAACTGCGCAAACGCAAACCGGCACAGCGCCCTCTGCTCAAACGCAAACCGCTTCACCCAATATGCTTTCAGTAGAACCGCTTACGCTGACAATGGACGACCTGCAATCCTTAGAAGCGCAATCTGCGGAAAAAGATCTGAACCAGCTGAATGCTTTAGCCCAAGCATTAAAACTTGATGCAGAAGATGAAGCCGTTATTGCCACTAAAACTTATGCAGGCAAATGGCTTGCTTGGGAGCAAGCGCGCAAACACCTAGAGCAAAGTAGCCAGTACGGGCCCAAGCTGGAAAAGCAAATTGCCCCGGCCCCACCAGAGCCCACACTGAATGCCCTGAAAGATTACTACCAGCAGGTTCGCTTGGCTGAGGAGCACGCCCGCAGCCAAGAGCTTGCGCAGTTGGAAAAACAGCTTGAGATGGATAAGCTGAAGCAAAAGCAGCTGGAACTTTTGCTAGAGCAGGAAGCATTAGAGGGGGAAAGCAATTACAGCCGCCGCGGCGCAGTGGGTGGTCTTCGTTCTGCAACGGGGAATCAGGAAAATCGATTTCTGAATCAACGGCGAGAAGAACGAAACCGTGATTTTTATTACTACGATCCATTTCTCTACGGTGCCGGTTGTGGTGTGCGTTGCAATCACCCGAATCACAAGCACCCCAACACAAGTGATTCACCGTTGATCAATCCGCCAAAGGCTGAACCTTCCAACTTTATCCAGCTTCGGGATCTGGGCAGTTATTCAAGAATGCCTTAATTCGATCCTTGCCCCCAGTTGAAAACACGTCGTTATAAATTGTGTGCAATTTGCGCGGAATAGAAATTCTGATTCGCGCAACCGTAGATCAAGCCAAGGGGTACTTTCCTGATGCAATCAAATCAGCCAATCGTTTCAGTCGCCGGATTACGTGGAATCGTCGGTCAATCTTTTACCGCAGAAATCATTGTCCCTTACATTTGCGCGTTCGCCGATTTGATTAAAACAAAAGTCGTTGTTGTGGGTGGTGACAGCCGGCCCTCTCGCGAGTGGGCTCAACCGTGTGTTGAAGCGGCGCTTCGTTCTCGGGGGGTAAAGGTGATTTCCGTGGGCTTGGCTCCTACGCCAACAATCGGCATGCTGGTGCGGGAATTCAACGCCGGCGGCGGTATTTGCATCACCGCCAGCCACAACCCCATTGAGTGGAACGGGCTAAAATTCTTTCACGAAGAGGGCGGCTTTCTTACGCCCAAGCACCATGAAAAACTCCACGCATTGATGGAGAAACCTGCGGCCTACAAGGGAAGTTTACAGGTCGGCGAATATGAAAAAAACGCCGACGCCGAAAAAATCCATCTGGCAAAATTGGTTGCTCATCTTCCCCCCAAACCCGCAAAGGGCAGGCGCAAACTACGCGTTGTTGTTGATTGCTGCAACGCTGCCTCCAGCACTCTTGCTCCGCTGATTGGCATGGAGTATGGCTGCACGCCGGAAGTAATTTTCAATAATCCGGGAAGGCCCTTTCCCCGCGGAGCAGAACCTTTGCCTGAAAATATTAAGGTGCTTTGCCGGGAAGTTAAACGCTGTAATGCAGACTTCGGCGTTGCGATTGATCCCGATGCGGACCGCCTTGCTGTTGTGGATGAAAACGGCGTTCCCTTAGGCGAAGAGCGCACGCTTGTATTGTGTGCCGATGCTTACTTGAACATCGTGGGCAAAAAATCGCCCCTTGTTGCAAACCTTTCCTCCTCCATGGCAATGGATCATTTGGCCAAAAAGCACGGGGTGGAATTGTTCCGGTCTAAAATCGGTGAAGCCCACGTTACAGCCATGATGGAGGAACACCATTCTATTGTTGGCGGTGAAGGAAACGGCGGGGTGATTATACCTGCCATACACCCGGGTCGCGACGCAGCAACCGCCTTTGCCCTGCTGATTTTGGGGATGCAATCAACCCGCAAAAAAATCTCCGAGTGGAATACGCTTGTTCCGCAATTTATCATGGTAAAAACAAAAGTTGAACTCGGCAATTTATCCGTCAGCGAAACACTGAAGCGTGCAAAGGAAGCCCTGAAGCACGCAGATTATATTGATGAAACCGATGGGTTAAAGTTCCTATTCCCAGATTCGTTTCTCCACATTCGCCCCAGCGGCACTGAACCCATTTTGCGTATTTTTGTGGAAGCAACAGACAAGCAAAAAGCCAAGCAACTCATCAAAGAAATCCAAGCGATTTTTTAATGACGCGAATTCTTCTTCTTGGTGTTGGGCCCAGGCCTTCTGCCAAGGCTAAAAAAGTTTATGCACCGGGGTTGCGCCTGCAAAGCTTTGCCGAATCCCTTGCAGGCGAAGGTCATGAAGTGCACCTTGGCGAACTTGCCTTTGGCGCTGAACAAAACACTGCACCTGTTAAACTCGCTGCAACTGCCTTGAACGAATCAGAAAGCCCTGAAGATTCACCCAACGCACTAGCTGAAACCCCCTCAGTAACACCCGGTGGAATGATTGCCAGTGAAACATTTTTCGCCGCTGATGAACACCTTCGTGAAGCCCAGCTTGAGCAATTGATTCAACAAATCAACCCGCAGGCAATTGTGACCTCAACTGATGTAATGGGCAATTTGGCGGCGCGCTCTGCTTTTGCTGGCCCGTTGTTCTGTGATTTTTTTGGGCACCCGATGGCAGAACGGCAAATGCAAGCCGCTGTGGCTAAAAACAACGGGGGGCTTCTTTCACAATGGCAAATGGTGCTTCCTATTTTACTGCGGGCAGATTGCTTTGGTGTTTGCTCTCAGGCTCAACAACACGCTTTATTCGGCGAACTGGGCGCAGTTGGTCGGTTGGGGTTTGAAACCTCCGTTCACAATTTCGCCCACGTGCTTGCTCCAGCAAATCCCTTCAACCAGCCCTTCCAAAGCACCCCATATTCCTGCAAAGGAACCCGAATACCAGCGGATGCATTGCTTCTCCTTTTTAGCGGCGGCTACAATACTTGGTTGGATGAAGAAACGCTGTTCAAAGCCGTGGAGCGGGCCTTAGCACAAGAACCCCGGTTGCAGTATGTTAGCACCGGCGGCGGTATTGACGGGCATGTAACGGATGTTTTTGCCCGCTTCATGGCAAGAGTTGAAGCTTCACCTTTCCGCGATCGATTTCACTTTCTGGGCTGGTTGCAGCATGATGAATATCTTTCCCTGTGCCTTGAAGCAGATGCAGGGATTATTGTGGATCAGCCCACGCTTGAAGGGGTATACGGCTGCCGGAATCGCTTGTTCAGCTGGATTTGGGCGGGCATGCGTGCCCTAGCAACGGATCTCTCGGAATCCACCCGCGAGGTGCTTGTTCCCAACGGTTTCGTGGTTCCGTTGCCCATGAAAAACGCCGAGGCAATTGCCCACATTATTCTACAAGAAACACGACAAGGCCGGTACTCAGCAGCAGAAACCACAGAACGCCAGCAACGCCTGCAGGCCGTGTGCTCAACCAGCAACTGCTACGCCGGGCTTTTGGAGTGGGCTGCCGATCCGCAGATTGCCCCAGATCTGAATTCTACGCCTGCTGGCAGCGATCAAAACGCCCTTCGTTTATCGCACCAGCAGTACGCGGCTTTGCCGGAAGTTGTGGAGTTGATAAAAAGCCTTAAAGGCAGCCGAGCATTCACGTTGTTTTTGTCTACACAAGGGGATAAAAGATTGCTCTTTGAAAAAGTATGCTCGTTGATTGCACAAACTGAGAAGCAAGACTAACGGGATTGAATGCATTAAGATGGCAGGCTGGCAAGACTTCCACCAAGCAGCAATTAAAGCTTCCCGCCAAGGGGAGTACAAACAGGCGGAATCCTTTTGGATTCAAGCGTTTGGCGAGCTGGAAAAATCTAATCACACCAACGATAATCATGTTATCGTGTTGGATTCGCTTTTCCGACTCTACATCCGCCTTGCCCGCTATAACGATGCTGAACGCTCAATCGACCGGCTTATCCGCATTGAGGTTGAGTTGTACGGCCAATACTCCGCCTCGGTTGCAAAATCCATTACAGATCAAGCCCAGCTTTTCCTTGTCATGGGGAACGATCAAAAAGCCTTTGAAACATTTAAAAAAGCCCAGCACGTTTGCGAAAAAGTCTTTGGCTCCAACCACATCGATACAGCCCGGTGCTTTCATCAACTCGGCAAACTTGAGTTGGAATTAGGAAAAGAAAAAGAAGGGGAGTTTCACATTCGCCGCGCGCTTGGCATTTACGAGCGGGATTTTCCCAGTGGGCACCCGGATCTTGCGCGCATCTATAACGACGTTGCGTTGGCTTGCATGAAGAACAACAAGCTTGAAGAGGCGGAACACTTCTTCATGTTAGAGTTTGAAATTTGGCGCTCCGCTACAAATTCAAAACGCCCTGAAATTGCCAAAGGCCTAAACGATTTGGCGTTGTTCTACTTTTCTCGGCAAAAGGTAGAAAAAGCCATTCGTGCTGCACAAAAAGCAATCGAGGTAAGCAAAAATCCCAACGGGAAAAAAGGCGTTCAAGCAGCCCGCGCCTACAGAACCTTGGGCCTCATCTCCGAATCGCACCAAGATTACGAAACCGCCAAGGAATGCTTTGATTCTGCCTTGGATGTTTTGCAAAACATCTACCCCTCAGATCATCCCGACGTTCAAGAAATCTGGGGGCATTTGGCCCTCTGCATGAGTAAGCTCAAACGCCCCGGTTGAATTGCCAATCTTGCTTCGCGGCTGAATTTACTTGCTCGGCATAATGCCGATGATTTCGCGGCTGATGTATTGCGCCAAGTTTACGTGTAAGTTTGCAACGGGTGAAATGTACACCCTGCCGGTTCCTTCAATCACATTCACCAAGCCTTCCCCTGAAGTCATGGAGCCAAGCAGGCTTTTTGCGGCCCGTTTAACGCCGAAGTTTAAACAAGATTGACGTGCAACTGCGAAATCGCCGTCTACAACCAACCGATCGTTTACAAGGTCAATAATCTCCAGTTGACCCGGTGATTGGATAATCAATTTGCCGGTGCCGCTGGCTTTAGTTTGAAAGATGCCTTCGCCGCTCATAAAACCGCTAAAGGCTTTATTTCGGAAGGAGCCAATTTCAACGCCCATATCAGAGCAAACGTAGGCTCCTTTATCTAAAATCCATTCTTCATTGTGAAGATCTAAAATTGTGTATTCGCCAAAAATGGGTGGGCCAAAATAAACTTCCCCGGAACCTGAATAGGTGGGTTTAAAAACTGATTCTTGCGTAACCATGGACTTCAAGAAGCCGCCGGCGCTGGGCATTTTAGATTCCAGTTCTACGTTCCCCCGCATATAGTGCATGGCACCAGCTTCCGCACGGATTGTTTCGTTTGCAATCGTCGCCTTGATCATCTTGAGGCCTTGCTTTTCAATTATTTCAAACGTTGCCATTCGTCTTTCTCCTATTTTTTTTGATTCAGTTGTATTCTACATACATTTTGTAGTGCATTAAAACAGGGCTCCAAATCAAAACGATTTTGTATGATTGGCGCCAATTTTTGAGCTTTTGTTTCCATCCCATGATTTGGAAATTGTTCCAAGGCATTTTTCCATAAAGCACGGGGTAGAACCATTTCCGGGGCCAATTCCCCAAGAATACTGGGAATTCCCCCGGCCGGATTTGCCAATACGGGAACACCGTAACCAAGGGATTCAATAATCGCGTTCGGCATGCTTTCACTTACGCTGGGGTGAATGAGCATTCTAATTTTTTTGAAAAATTCCTGAGGTTTTACGAACCCCAAACATGTGATTCCAACCTGGGAGGCTTTTTCAACCAGTTGATTGGGCAGATTGCCGGCAAAACAAAGCTTACCCAAATGGGGATTTTTTCGCCAAAGCTCAATCAAAAATTCATGCCCCTTGAGCGGTGAACCACTGGCAAGAACGCCAAAGTCAAATGCAACTTGCTGCGCGCATAAGGGTGTTTCAAATTCCCTCAATTGCGGTTCACGTTCATTCGGCAAACCACTGTTTACGCTGTAAGCATCAAACAACGCATTTTCAATCACACAGCCGTTTTTACGGTCTAGCACGGCCTCGGAGTTTGCAACCCACGTGCGGATTCTTCCCTCGTAAAGCCGCCGAATGCTGGCCTTGCGCCCTTCAAAATCAATTTCCCCGTGAATCATTCCCACTAATATTTTATCCCGAGGCGCAAGCATTGACGCCAGCAGTTGTGCGCGTAGGCCGTAAAGAAAAAAAATGGGCTCGTGCCGTGCAGTAAAAAAACGCCGCAACCGGGGGAGTGAACTTGGCCGAAGGGGAAACGCGCCTAAGCCTTCCAACGATGCAACGGAAACCGTGGGCCTGCCATCCGCCGTTTTCCAGCGTTTGCAACCTTGCTCCAAAAACCGCAAATAAGATTCTGCACCCCCGCCGCGCTCGTGAACGCATAAGTGAAGCATGGGGTACAAAGGCGTTTTCATGGGGCATTTGCCTTTGGCTTAGTAGGAAAACAGCAACGGAAAAACGGTTTGGGGATAATAACTCAATTGGTGTGCTGGGTTTTAGATGTTAATCTGCCGAGCTAACAATTCCTTGCGCCCGAAGTTCTGCCAGTTTGATTGGCATAAGAACGCAAATATGATCCAGTTCCGCGTCGCAATTCATGACCGTTGGGGATTGTTCGCTCTTAATTTTCAGCGTAATATCCGGATGGCTAAAGCTGTTCAAGGTTTCAATCATCAACTGGTAGTTGAAGGCAATTTCAATGGGGTTGCCGTCGTACTTCACGGCAACGTTGCCAGAGAACCGGCCCACATCTGCTGCCATGGAGGTAAATTCACAGTTGTTTTCGCTGAATCGAAGGATGATTGATTTGTTCTTATCTTCGGAAACAACCCCAGCGCGGCGTGCTGCCAGTAGGAATTGGGTGCGATTTAGCTTCACCGAGAACGGGAAATCTTTGGGAATTACGGCGTTAACATCGGGGTATTTCCCCTCAATTACATTCGTCCGGTATTCCACATTATCTACCAAAAAGGCAACTTGGCGCGTGCCAATTTCAAGCTTTACGGGGCCTTCGTCTGAAAGAATACGCTTCATGTCATTCAGCAGTTTGCCGTAAACAACGCACTGCGTAATGGAATCGCCTTCAATGTTTTGGAGTTTAGTTTTAATCCGAGAAAGCTTTTTACCGTCCGTCCCTGTAAGGCTCATTTCCAGATCATTAATCTCGAACAGCGCGCCCATCAGGATTCTGCGGTGGTCTTTGGAGGGCAACGCGTAGAGGATTGCATCCAACAAGCGACGCAATTCTTTTTGGGCAAGCGTGATTGTTGTAAGCCCCTCTTCCGGCGTCCACTGGGGGTAATCGTCTGGGGGAAGGGTTACAAGGTTGTAGATTGCTTGGTCAGTTTTAATGGCAACTTGGCCGCCTTCGTCTGAAAGGGTTACTTTTTGCCCGGCGGGGAGCAGGGAAACCAGTTCGCTGAGTTTATCGGCGGGTAATGTCATTCTGACTGAGGTTCCGCCGCTAATTTCAACGGGAACGCGCACCCGAACAAAGGATTCCAGGTCCGTGCCGATGAAGTAAGCTGTGTCACCCTCGGCTTCAATCAACAGGTTGGAAAGAACGGGAAGCGTTGTTTGCGACTTTTTCAAAAGTCCAGCAACAATCATGGATGCCTGGGTAAGGTCTTGTTGTTCAAGGGTAAGCTGCACAGGTAGAACGGCCTTTCAGAGGGAAGTTGATCTATTATTCAAAAGGGTGGTAGAAAGCGTTAAGGAAAGTGCGATTAGTGGCTTTTCCCATAAGGGAATCAATGTTTTTTCCGCCAAACTTCGTAATATAACGGGTGCCCTTTGGCTCTTGCCTTCAGTTGAAAGTTGCTTTCGTAGTCGCCTTCAAGGGGAACTTCATCCAGCCGCTGGGAAAGCACTTGTTCAAACAAATCCGCAGAAGCCGCAAAAACCTTTTGGATCGCCGAGTAATAGTCCGTAACATCTGTTTTCATGTACAACATGCCGCCTTCTTCCAAGGCCTTATGGCAGGCCTCAAGAAAGGGGCGTTGCCAAAGGCGCCGCTTGTAATGGCTGCGCTTGTGCCAAGGATCGCTATAGTAACAGTGAATCGCCTGAAGGCTTTTGGGTGCCACATATTCATCAACAAAGTAAAGGGCTTCAAACCGCAGAAGCTTGACGTTTTCAAGTTCAAACCGGCGGGTTTTTTGGGCGCTTCGGGCAACAATACCGGAGCATTTATCCAACCCAACGAGGTTTACTTTAGGATGATCCTCAGCATATTGACTAATGAACATCCCTGTTCCGCAGCCAACTTCAAGTTCTACTTTGTTGGTGTTGCCAAAAATCTTTTTCCAGTTTAAGGGTTTTTCAACCGTGCGTAAATCAAGCAGCCAATTCGCCAAATAGGAGTTCGCCGGAACAGCCTGATCTATGCTGTACTCTTCCATTTCGTGGCTGCTTGCCGGTGTTGTAATGGTTTCTTCGTTATGCACCCTTGGGGCCCTTTACTTGTTCCATAATATTTCCGCGCAGAAGTTTTACTTCCGGATCCGATTGCATGAGTACCCACGCACAATACCCTAAATAACGCTTAACGCCGTCCGTTCTTTCTGGCGAACCAACGGGTTCCAGCCCTAGTGAGAACTCAATTTTATTTGGATCATTAGTTTCCGCATGGCGGGCAATTTTCATCATAAAGCCCATGGAGAATCCCCGCTCAACAACCAAGCTTCGGATAAGCAACACTGATTTTTCTTTGTTTAGGTAGCATTCTTGCGCCTTTGCTATCAAATCGCCTTCGCGTAAATCAATCGGCGCAAAGCCTAAAAAAATATCTTCAATTTCAATCGGGCCCTCAAAAACTAAGTGCGGCATTGTATACAATTCTCCCAAAAAGACGTTTTAGACTTTAATGATTCAAAACAGTGAAAGCTTTAGGCGAGTGAGACAAGACCAAAGGCTCGCCCTCTGTTACAACCAATAAATCTTCAATCCTTACGCCGCCCACTCCGGGAATGTAAATCCCGGGTTCAACGGTTACAACGTTGCCCGCTTGCAGTGTATCCACGCTGGATTGGCTT
>DAIOTT010000005.1:25583-45788 GCA_036751885.1 Candidatus Sumerlaeota bacterium | reverse complement strand
CTGATACTTCAGTGCTTGAATCCCCTGCAAGAAAACCAATTTTGCTGATTGTCTCTTCCAAAGCCAATAATCCTAACGGCTCGGAAACGTCTACTAAAAATCGAACAGAGTCTAAGTCTGTAGGGTCTGGATCAAGCTTGCTCAGCACAAAGTCGGGAGCAGTGCGATCAATTACAAAATCCTCGCCGATGAACGTACCATCAGGCGTGCCGTCTTCCGCTTCAAGCTGCAAGCTAAACAATACGTCGCGTATGGAGTTGTTATCATTTAGGGTTAGCCCTAAAGTAGCGGGGTCTGTTGAGAGTGATCCAGTGGAAGCTCTTACCAAATACCACTCGGGTTCATCGTTATCGTCAAACGTAAGGCGTGTTACGGATTCAACTGCAGCTCCCGTTGTACCGGCTCCGAACAGGGAAAAGTCGCTGGCATCAACACCAACAACCTTTCGGTTGAACCGCACATACCATTCTAGATCTTGAGCGGAGCTGGGGCTGTTGGTTGCGGTGATGATTTCCTCAACAAAGGGGCCGGAAATTCCTGCGCCTGTTAGGGCGATTGTTGCGAATCGGTCGCAATCAGCGGTGGGGTCTGTAAAGATTTCCAACGCGGCTTCGTTTCCCTGGCGAAATGTAGGAACAAACGATAGAATGATGAGTCGGCTTTCACCGGGGTTTAGAGTTGTTTCCCCAGTATCGGAAACAATCATGAATTGATCCGCATTATCACCCACCAGCTGAACCCCTGTTGCGGGAGCACCTGCGAAGGTTAAAACCGAACTTCCTGTGTTTGAAATTGTAATGGGTTGATTTGGTGTTGCGCCGCTGTTGACCAAGAAGTTCCCGAAATCAACGGCCAATGCAGAAAGGCTTAATCGAGATCCCGTCCCAGTTCCGTTTAATGGAATCGTGAGTATAGGATACAGGGGATCATTCGTTACAATTTCAAGGGTCCCGTTAAGATTCCCGCTGCTGGTAGGGGAGAACTCGATCGTAAGAGTGCGAACCTCACCCGCTGGTTGATTTGTAAGATTTGGTGCTTCAAGCAAGCGGAAGTCCCCACTGGGATCAATCACGTTGATTGATGTGTAAACAAGTGGATCAACTCCTGTGTTTTCAATGATTAAGTTAAGTTGATTGGGTAATGTTATACACGTGGTTGGGAATGTCAGGGTATTTATTGAGGCTTCAATAACCGGTGATGCCCACGTATTTAAGGGTGCCAAAGCTAATGATAACAGCACAATATGTTTAGATAATAGTTTGAAATTAATTCAGCCTAGTTCTTCCGTACAGATAATATCAAAGATATCTCGGCAAAACTCCTGCCGAAATATAATTTTTGTAATAAGAGTTTATACGGATGAAAAAAAGAAAGACCGCTTTGATTTAAAGCGGCCTGTTCACGATCTGATTTGGGAAATGTTGTGGGGTCAATTTGTGGGACTTTAGATAATTGTACCGTCTGGAATCACTGTGTTTTTGGGAATAATCACGATTCCGTCGCGAATGTGGTATTTCTCATCATCGTGTTCCATGATGTTGTTGCGGTTGATGATGTTGACGCCTTTACCGATGCGAACATTTTTATCGATGATTGCCTTTTTGATGACGGAACGTTCGCCTATGCCGATGGGAATGGCATTTTTGTGTGGGCTTTCTGATTCGTAATGGTCGGCGCCCATGATAATTGAGTCCTCCACAACGGTATTATTTTGAATCATTGAGCGAAGGCCGATGATTGAGTGGCGAATTGTTGCGCCGTATAAATAACTGCCTTCTGCAAGGCGGCATTTTTCCAAATTGCATTTTTCAGCGAAGATGTTTGGCAGGAAACGGGCGCGCGTAAACATCGGCGCATCGGGAACGTTGAAAGAGAACATGGGCGGGCTGGAAAGCAGGCCCATATGTGCTTCATAGAAGGCTTGAATTGTCCCGATGTCTTCCCAATAGCCGGGGAAAATATGCGCTTGGCATTTGTATTTATTCAACGCATCGGGAATGATCTGCTTCCCAAAATCTAGGTGGTCTGTGTGGTTTAAGTAATGATCCAGTACGCTTCTGTTGAAAACGTAAACCCCCATGGAGGCGAGAAATGTTTCGCCGACTTTGAAGTTTTTGCCAAAGGGTTTCAGAACGTTTTCCGGAGCTTCAATGCCGTTCATTTCTTCGCCCTTGGGTTTTTCGCGGAACTCAACAATATCCATGTTTTCGTTGATCGCCATTAGGCCAAAATGGTGCGCCTGTGAGCGGTGAATCGTATTGGTGGCAATAGTAACATCGGCCTTGCTTTCACGGTGCTGGGCAATCAAAGGCCCGTAATCCATGCGGTAAAGCGCATCACCGGGAAGCACAAGGATAAGATCGAACTCTGGCATATCAAACGTGTGCCACTGTTGCCGCAGTGCATCAGCGGTTCCCTGGTACCAGTTGCCGCCGTCTTGCCGTTGTTCTGCAGCAAGTATTTCTACGAAACCATTTGTAAACATATCAAAGGTGTAGGTTTGTGCAACATGGCGATTCAGTGAGGAAGAAAGGTATTGTGTGAGAACAAAAATATGCCGAAGCCGACTGTTAATACAGTTGGAAATGGCAACGTCAATTAATCGGTATTTACCTGCTAACGGGACGGCTGGCTTTGAACGATATTTTGTGAGAGGAAATAACCGTGAACCGGCTCCGCCTCCAAGAATAACACTTAATGTTCCCCGCATGTTAAAATCCTTTTATGAGCACGTTTCTAGAATATAATTAAGAATGTTGAATCAACTCGTTGTGGGCAACCAAGACCTTGTAAATCTTGGCAATTTATTTCAGCCTTTTCCATAACCGGGGGGAGCTTTTGGCTCCGGCCCTTTTTTCCCACCAGCAAGCCAAGCTTGGCGCGCGGCAAAGTATTCTCGCTTTAACTCAAAAGCAGATTTTGAACTTCTCGTTTGTGCTACACCTATTTTTGAAGAACTTGCCGAGCCCCTATCAGCTGTTCCTGCGGATTGGGATTCTGTATCGTTGGGTTCCTCTTCCACGTATTCTGCAGCAGGGGCAGAATCAAGAAAAGTCCCTAGAATTTCCTGCACTTGAATGCGCACGGAACCGTTATCTGTGAGTTGACCAAACTTATGAATTTCCTCGCGTACAGCTTTACCGGTCATATTTTTCAATGCCATGCGACAACCCTCGCGGAAACGCTCCTTATTACTTTCAAGGCCGTCCAAACAACGCATCAAGGTTTCCTTGCCTGTAAACTCCCCTCGGTGGGCGTTTGCGTAGGCAGCAACGGTGGAAATCGCGGCCGAGTGAATCATCGGCTCCTTCTCGTAAAGCTGGGAAAACACGGCATCTAAAGCATCCTGCGGGGTGTGTTGGGCAAGCACGGCAAGGGCTTGTACTTTATCTGCGATCTTTTTGGATTTGGAGAAAAAATAGAGTCCGCCAAGGGTTTTAATATGCGCGGCAATTTCATCATTTGAAAGGCGCGAAGTTTTCCGCTCGGCCCGCACCGGTTGGGCGGCTAGCGGTGAGGAGAGTATATTCTCCTGCGAGGAGCTGGATTCTTCATCCACCGATTCATCTTTTGCATCGTAGGAGAACTCCGTTCCCAAATAGCGGGAAAGCTGCTCAAGAGTTTCACCGCCGTTTAGGATCAGCTCTTTCTTGCGGTAGGCGCTCAGGATTTTTTTCAAGATTGGCTTCGCGTGGGGCCCGCCGAGTTCGGCAACGGCATAAACAATTGCCGCCATAATCATGTCTTTAGTTATCGGTTTGTAGGTTTCTGTGGTGCTGTCAAAATATTCTTCACGCTGGTGCTCTTGTAGGCGGTCTTCATCCACCTCGATCATCGTTTCGCTCATCAGCTCAAGAATTTCTAGAGATTCACGGCATTTTACTTTTTGCAATACTTCCGCTGCGGCTAGAAATGCTGCTGAGTAACGACGGGCTTTTGGTTCCATTATGCGGCAAATGGAGTCTTCAGCGGATTCTGATAAACGCTCCAACAGTTTCACAATACCGGATCGATTTCCTAGTATATCGGATTTTTTCTCCGGAGATTTCTCAAAACTAGTGCGCTGTTGCGGGATAAACAGAGCTTCCACAAGAGTCAAAACCACCCAATCGCGGTCTGTTTCCGTAAGCATCGCCGATTTTGGAATCAACACATTGCGAACGGCGGGCAGTGCAAGGCGGTTTTCATTCTGGGGAATGACAACGGTAATTCCGTGAAGTATAAATTTTTGCGTTTCAACTTCCGAGCGCGGTGAACGAACCATTCTACCCAACGCATCAATAAAAACCAAGGCATTTCGAATTATTGAAGGATCAAGGGTTTTTGCACTGCGCAGTAGTTTGTCCAGCTCAGTCAAAAACAACTCTGCCACGGAACGAGTTGTCAGATTGCTCAACGCCATCAGCGCATCATTGTGTAAATTTTTATAGGTGCGATCACGGTAAAATTCCAGCAGAGGAGCGGCAAAAATATTATTTCTGAAAGCACCCATTAGCTCGATCATGTAGGAAAGATGGGGTGAATCCTTTGATGCATCAACCCACTTAAGGTAGGCAGCTGTCATTGCTTGGCGTTCGCCCAATTCCAGAAAGGCAAGCCCCACTGCTTTTTTTGCCCGAAAGCCCAGCTCATCGTAACTGCGGCCTTCCACGCCGGATTGCTTGGCAATTGCCGCTGTTTCTCGGGGGCAAAAATCCACAAGAATCAGCGTTGCATCTACAAAATAATCCAGCTTTTTCAGGTGCAATGGAACGCGCAGAATGCAGCGGAAAAGATCCGTAACAGTGCGAAGATCATCATCGTCTGGGTCCCCCATTTTGTTTTTGCTGGGCATTGCGTTGATTATCTCAACCTGTGCTTCTTTGAGTTCTTTTTTCCACTGGTTTTCCAGATTATCAAGGTTTGCTGCCATAAGCTCATCGCGCTGGCGCAACCGGGCGGTTTCAAGCTCTTGTGCGTCTTCAGGGGTAATGCCGAGTTTTTCATGACGGCTAATAATTGTTCCCGCCAGTTTTTTTCCTTCTGCTTCGCGAGAAAGTACACTTCCAACGACCGAGCCGATGAAGGCGGCTCTTTTTCTGAGGGATTGTTTTTTTTCCTTCGCAATTTCAAAAAGCTGGTCTACGTGTTCAAACGCTTCTTTCTGTTTCCCTTGGCGAATAAACTCCCGCAAATCCCTTGCAAGGCGTTCATTGCGCACATTTTCAAGGCGAACAGCCCAATCAGCGGCTTGCGCGGTAAGCCGCTCTAATCCTTTTCGTATGATTGAGCCTGCCGGTTCAGGAATAACTTCAGAGGTGTGCGCGGCAAACTCCAGAATGGGGTCGGTCAAGAAATCTCGATACAACAAAGCAGCCGCGCGGGCAATCGCAACAGCTTTATCTTTATCGGATGATGTATCCTGATTGTAATACTCGCGGGCGGCTCTTAGTGCTTTAGCGCTTTCGTTTGCCTTCAGCAGCGCAATCATTTCATCCAAATTTGCCACGAACTAACCCCACACGGAAGAAATAGTATCTCTGCTCAAAATACAACGCAGAACACGAGATCATGTCAACAACGGTCGAAATACATGCGGCGAGTTCTTGACCCTTCCCGCATCAGGATGCTTTATTCTGGTGTGAGAATTTTAGAAATAATCCAAGCAAAAGTAAGGAACTCTTCATGAGTGCTACAATCTTCAGTAAAATCATTGATGGTGAAATCCCGGCGGAAAAACTCCATGAGGATGAGCATTGCATTGTCATTCGAGATATAAACCCCCAAGCGCCCATTCATTTGCTCGTTATACCGCGTAATCCTATTGCAAGCCTTTCAACCTTATCGCCCGAGCATGCAGCCCTGATGGGGCATGTTACATGGATTGCCTCAGAATTGGCCAAAAAATTGGGCTTTTCGGAGCAGGGATTTCGCTTGGTTTGGAATTGCAATCAACATGGCGGTCAGGAAGTTCCTCATTTACACCTTCACGTGCTGGCGGGTCGGCAAATGAATTGGCCGCCTGGCTGATGTTAAAGGGATTTCGGCGGTAATTTGCTTTTTTCAGCGCGGCGCACTTCTAATGAACTTGACGGTCTTGCCGGTACCCTTCATGTGAAAGGCGTTGTATTTCCCTGAGGAGGCGCTCTGTTGAATCACATCACCAAACTGCTCATCATCTTTTTAGCATTACCCATCATGCTAATTGCTCAAAATTCAATTTCAGACGTTCGCAGCGCGCGGTTTCAACTAAACGACCGCATCGTGGTGGAAACAACGTCCACTCCCACCTACAAAGTTGCTTCCACTGGGACGATGGGAACTGTAATGGTGGATTTTTTTGATGTTTCGGCGGAACCCAGGATCGGTAGCCTTTCCGCAGATTTGGCCCTTCTGAAGAGTTGGAAGGGGGAATATTTTTCTGAGCAGAAAATCTATCGATTATACCTAAAGCACGAGGCTGATATTGCCTGGAGTGCCTTCACACTCAAAAACCCCAACCGACTTGTTTTGGATTTTTCGCGCCCTTCCAACGCAAGCTTCCCATCATCTGCTTCGCAAAATGCGCAAGAACCTCCGAGAATTGTTGGCTCTATCGATTTTTCAAACCCCTCTGCTTCACCTGAACAATACAACGCACCGCGAACAACGTACACCAACGGTTTTCGACCGCGTACAATCATTGTGGATGCTGGGCACGGTGGGCATCACCGGGGCGGAATTGGAAGCGTAAACGGCAAACGTGTCACTGAGGCCGATGTTACACCCCCAATCGCGAACGAGCTCTTCAAGCTGCTAAGCCGTGATTCGCGGTTTAAGCCAGAAATGACGCGTACTCAAGATGTGTACATAGGCCTGCGGGAGCGCACCCGCATAGCGGAACAAAAGCGGGGAAATCTTTTTGTCTCCATCCACTACAACTCCGTCCCTCCGGGAAGATCTCAAAACACTGCACGCGGTCTTGAGTTTTGGGTTTGGAGCAACAATTCAAATACCCGCTCCATTGAAAACTATTTGTTCGCGTTGGACAACGAAGAGGATTCCGATACTGAAGTTGGCAACCCAAAGGGGCAGGCGAAAAACGTTCTTAGCCAGATGGTTAGCGATGCGTTATTAGAGCAATCGGTGGAATCTCGGCGTGTTGCTACTGCACTTGAAAAATCGTTCTTGAAAGAATCATACTTCAAGAAATACTACCGCGGCATTAAGGACGCACGGTTCAAAGTTCTGGAAAACTATGCAATGCCATCCGTTCTGATTGAAGTTGGATTCATTAGTCATCCTGAGGAAGCTAAGCTTTCCACCCAAGCAGACTTTCAAAATAAAGTAGCACGGCTTATTTACAATGGGATTGTGTTGTATTACGAAACGAATGATCCTGAATTTGCGCGCCAAGTTGCGTTGAATTAGGCGAACAAAATACCTTTGTGTTGAATCAATCAAAAGCTGAAAGCCTGTTTGCAATTCTATCTATTGTAATACAATTTGCAAAGGGGCTTTGTAGAACTTACCAATAAGTATTTAAGAAGATTTATTTGTTGCCTGCAGTATTTGGGTGAACCTTGTAAGCATGAGCGTGAACTGTTCTTCATTCACAAAAAAGAAACCCTGCGGCGTTTCAACTAGGCGTTGCGAAAATTCAGTTTCATATACTTTCATAAAGTGAATGCGTTCGTTCCCCTGATTGAAAAATTCAAACTGAATATCAACTTTCTCTTCGTTAGCGGTAATCAATTCGGAATTCATTTCAATTGATTCAACAGAATCAAAAAAGCTCATCACATCCGTGGGCGTAAGCAATGCCAGCGGTTTACGCTCTTCACGAAACTTCCAATTTCCCTGTTCAAAGAAAATTTGAAAAACAGATCCAGTGGAAAGCATAATCGTTGAGCGCGTAATCTCATCAACAAAGCCTGTTGCAATTCGTTTGTCTTGAAGCTCTTTTCGGCTGATGCGCAGGCCCTTCATCTCAAGGGGTGAAACCTTCCAGATTGAATTATCTTGAAGCCGCTTCACGTAGGAGAATTCCGCATCTGAAGATAAAGAACCAATAATGAAGCCTTCTTTCTCTTCCGCCGCGGTTGAGGTTGTAACGCGGAAGCTTTCCGGGCGAATGCCAAATTTATCCCGCTCTTCTTCAGCACCGTATTGCTCGCCAACATATTCAAAGCCCTTAAGGTTTTGTAACAAAGCAATGTACTGTTCTAAAAAATCTTGCCTAACCGGAAGGTCGGGTATTTCCGGAAAGATCCATTTCTCGTTCTGCTTTTGAACAATCGTTGCTGTATTACCAGAAGCAGCTTCCAGTTGCGTGTACTGGTCAGCCGGGCGCCAAAAAAAAGCGCGTGTTTGCCATTGTGAAGGTGTTGTAAGAACTTCACGCAGAAAACGACTTCGCACTTTTGATACATGCGGAAAACTGCTAGAACGCACGTAAAATGATTCATCTTTTGGTGAAAGTATGCCCACGCTTAATTCAACTTCATCAGGAGTTCCGGGATTAAGTATGAAACTCAAATTAGGCGGTTGAAGCCCAAGCGCCAGCATGGAGGTTGTAGGATTGTCCTCCACTGCAAAAGCTTGCAAGGATTCCATGGAGCGCAACACGCGGCTAATCCATTCGGGGTTTGCTGGCTTGCGTTGATTGATTGTCCAACCCGTTACGAATTCTGGGGATTTTGAAACCGTAAGTATTTCGTTTGATTTTGAAATGGAAAATTCTGAAACGCTTTCCGGAACCACAGAGACAAGGGATTTATCGCGAAGTATATTCAAGTTCTTCTGCGTTTGGTTTAACACCCAATCATTGGTTGTCATGATTGTGTTGGGTTCGCTCAATTCGCGAATGTAAACGCGCCCAAGAGTTCCGGTTCGCGAGCCCAGCTCGTACTCTTTTCTAACGTCCGAACCTTCCAAACGCCCTTCCAAAATTATTCGAGCTGCAGGAACAGAAAACCCAAACGTATCAAATTCATCCGTCGAAAAGGTTTGATTTATCTTTGCCCCGTAAAAATTATCAACCAACGCCTTCACTTGCCCTTCATCAGCTTTGCTCTGGATTGGTTCAGTAAGCTTAAAAGTTCCGTCTTTTTGTTTTTGGATTTTGAACAATCCAAATTCATTTTCCAACTCAACGTAATTAGTTTCCATTACATCGAACGGAATAAGGCGCGCTGTTCTTGCAGCTGCGATTCGCTGGCTTTGCAAATACCCGCGGTCTGCCACATAAACAGCCATTAATAGGCAGGCAACTACGGCGGCAATTACAGGTTTCCAAAAATTCATCCTTGCCGCCTCCGGTAGCTGGTAAAGCTTAGCCCACCAATTAATAACAGCAGGGAAATAAGCGTTAATAATGAGGCGATCATATAAAGTTTTTGTTGCGTAAGATTGAAGGAGGAAGGGGGTAAAGAAGCCGGGGGGATGAATAATTGATTTTCCCGTTGTGCAAGCCAACTCATGGAGAAAATCCCCAACGTTAGCGCTTCGTTTGTAATGAATTCGTCACACAAAAAATCTCCGTCCCCAAATACCACAACTCGGGCCTCTTTTCCTCGTACCCCACCTGGTGTTGGGAAGGACGATGCCAACCCTAAAAATCTTGCGCCTATTTCCGTTGCGTCGGTGGGCCTGCTGGAGCGTTGAACGCGTTTCAAATAGCGGGCATTTTCCCTCCATACTTGATCGTGGCTAACCAGTAGGGGAGAAACTTTAGGGGAAAAACTTGAAAGATCTGGAGCAACCGTAAGCGGCCGCGCAAGATAATGCCGAAATACTAACGCCGGGCTGTTCAGCGTAATCAGGTGGTCTTTTGTCATGGAAGAGAACGTAACACCGGGCGCTTGCGATGCAGCTTGCGGATCAATCAAGATGCTATTTTCAGTGCTGATTCCTACCAGTGCAAGAATCTCTTCCAAGTTCTCCATTACATCGCGTTCAAAATTTGGATCTATTGCTACAAATAACGAACCCCCTTCTTTTAGGTAATCAATCAAGATTGCCTTTTCACCTTCCAGTAAATCCAATGCCGGTGTAAAAATTACCACTGTCGCTGCGTCTTCAGGTATTGAGGGCATACTTTGAAAATTTGCCTCAACGATCGGCAAATTCTGCGATTCTAACTCGTTTCCAAGAACAGTAATCGTCTGCTGGTTTTTTGTGTCAGAAAAAGGGGAGCGTTCACCCTTACCACGAGAAAAATAAATCCGCTGCTCCGAACCATATTCAACCTGAAGTAAAGCGTTGGTCAGTTGTTGCTCTTTTCTATCTGCATCGTAACCAATTACAGAACGTGCCAGCACGGGTTTCCCGTTTTTTTCTGACCGCAGAAAAACATCGTTTGTCAGCACGTTTTTCCCCAAGGATTGTGCCACTTGCAAATCAATGGAGGGATCGAATATTGAGTAGGTGAAAAAAGGCGATTCGTTTGCATAAAGCTCAAAAAAATCTGCCATTTCAGTGTGTTGACTTACAGGGTAAAAGCCGATGAGTTCCACCGGTGTTGTAATTGTTTTCACTGTTTCCACGGATTGCGGTGCAAGCGTGTGTAAACCCTGTTGCGTTAAATCCCAACTCACGTCGCGGTTCGTAATAATCATGTAAGCACTTACAACACTTACAAAAACAAAAAAGGAATACAGCACACTTGCAAATGAATCCTTCAAAGCACTGCGGGTACCAGTTGTTATAAAACCGACAATTACCAACACCGTGCTTGTTGCAACTAATCCCCAGTTCATCATTGAAATGGAGCCCGTGTAAAATGCCCAACCAAGGGACGCAAAGAACAAAAACAACCCTAAAAGGCTTATACCAAAAGTGCGCAAAAAAATAATCATTTCTACACCGACCGCCAACGAAATGATTCCAACTGCCGCACGGTGAAAAATAAAAACAACACGGTTGCCAAAAGAAAATACCCAACATCACGAGAGCGAACTAAGCCTTCCAGAAACGGATCCACATGGGATAAAAACGTAAGATGCTTGGATAAAACGACTAATGCTTCCACGTTGAATGCTTGAGAAAGGGAAGAAAAGATGAGCATTCCGAAGAGGAACACATAACTCAGCACCGCTGAGACAACTTGCGATTCTGTCATGGAAGAAAAGAATAAGCCCACCGCCAAATAGCAGGCCAGCGAAAGCATCAGCACCGCGTACGAGCCTATAATCACCGGCCATTGAGGGGAACTTAGCCATTCAACCAAGAACGGAAAAATCAATGTAAGGGCCAAATATAATGTCATGGCAACAAAGGAGCCTGTGAATTTACCTAAAACATGAGCCCACTCTGAAATGGGGAGCGTTTGCAATAATTGGTAAGTTTTTAATTTCCGTTCTTCTGCAAAAGAGCGCATCGTGAGCAGGGGAATTTGGATCATTAGAAAGTAGTGGATGATCCAAAAAAGTTGGCGCACAACTGAGAGCGTAACATCGGAGTTTATGTTCTGTTCCGCCCGTAATTCAGGATCAGAAAAACCAATCACAAGACCAAGAAACACAAGGCTTGTGGCGAAAAAAAATACCCCCGAGATTACCCAGAAAATCGGCGTAAGTACTAATTGCAAGAGTTCGCGTTTACTAATCAACCACCATTGGCGCAGAAAGTTCTTCATGCAACAACCTCTTGTTTTGCGGAAGTTGATTCAAGGGACGCTTGTCCCTCTGGGGCTGATATCGCTTGCAGAAAAATATCCTCTAATGAAGGGCGCAATAATTTGAACTCCTGAAGTTCCAACCCTTCATCCATCAGCGAGCGCATAATACTTGCGCGGTTGCTAAGTAAATCATCATTCACTTGTAATTGCACCAACCACCCATGCGGGGTTTTCTCTGAGTGAACAACTCTGAAGCCTTTTGCCTCAGCTGCATTTTTCAACGGGTTAGCGGGGTAATTCCCGGCGTTGCATGTTATTTCAAGTACTGAGTTCTTACTGGATTCAATTTCAGCAATTGTGCCTTGAGAGATTAAGTACCCGCGGCTAAGAATTGCAACGTGTGTACAGGTTTCAATTACATTGGGTAAAATATGTGTGGAAAAGAAAACCGTACATTTCCCCTTTAAGTTGCAAATTAAATCTCGAACCAAAGCAATTTGTGCGGGGTCAAGACCATCCGTTGGTTCATCCAAAATTAGCACCTTCGGTTTTCCCAGTAAGGCTTGTGCAAGGCCCACGCGGCGTCGCATTCCTTTGGAAATGTTCCCAATCAACCGAAGCCGATCTTTGTGTAAATCCACTTCATGAAGAACTTGTTCTACGCTTTTCTTAATTTCCCGGGGGGTAAGACCTTTCAAGCCGGCAACAAAATCCAGAAAATCCTGGATCCGCATTTCTGGGTAAGCGGGAGCTTCCTCCGGTAAGTAGCCAAGGATTTGGCGAAGCGCATTTAGGTTTTGATCCACGCGAACGCCGTTCACGCTTGCCCACCCTTGCGTGGGGCGAAGCAGGCCTGTAAGAATCCGAATGGTCGTGGTTTTCCCGGCGCCGTTCGGCCCCAAAAAGCCCAATATACTCCCGGCTTCAACTTCAAGGTTCAGGCCCTTCAAACAGGGCGTTGTGCCAAATTGGTGGTATAATTGATGAGTTCGAATCATGAAAATTAAGCGTAAACCAAACCAGTTATTATGAACAAATGACTTCCGTAACAAGTCGACAAAAATCGCCGCCAACTTGTTTGCCTACTTCAATTACTTCTTCGTGCGTTGTTTTTTGAACCCTGCGCATTACATGGGAATTGGTAATCGCAGTAATTCCCAACGTGGGAATATTCATATGCTTTGCAACAAGAGTTTCTGGAACGGTCGACATTCCCACCGCGTCGCCGATCATTTTTAGCATTCCCACCTCGGCTTGAGTTTCATAACTTGGGCCGCTAAGTGAAATGTAAACCCCTTCGTGCAACGTCAGCGCCAACCGCTTTGCGCAAAGGCGAGCCTTCTCCATGAGCGTTGAATCATACGGCTCGCAAAGATCGGGAAATCGAGGGCCAAACTGTTCTAGGTTTTTGCCGATTAGGGGATTTTGAAACTGCATGTTAATGTGATCGTTTATCAACATCAGTTGACCAGGCAAAAAGTTTTTGTTCAAACCGCCGGCGGCATTGCTAACAATTAAGCGGCGAATTCCTGCAACAATTAGTGCCCGCAACGGGAGCACCGATTCGCGAATATCAACGCCTTCATAAAGGTGTTTACGCCCTGCCATTACCAAAACGCCTTTGCCCTTTAGCGTTCCCCAAACAAGTTTCCCGGCGTGCCCAACAACAGTACTTTTCGGAAAGTTGGGGATTTCCTCGTAGGAAAGGCTTTGGGCGTTTTCCAACAAATCCGCAAATTGGCCCAAACCGCTTCCAGCTATCACGAGTGTATCAGGTATAACACCCACGTGTTGCTTTATCACGTTGGCAGATTCGTCTATTCTATCCGTGTAATAGGCAGGATCATTGAATAATTCATTCGTACTCATAGTGCATTACGTCTTTCTTAGGCGCCAAAGAGTTAGAAACGCTTTGAAGATTTCCGCCTGAGATATTTTAGATTTTCCAAATTCTCGATCCGCAAAAACGATGGGGATTTCCCGAATGCGAGCCTTATTTGTTTGGCAGTAATGGAGCAATTCCATCAGGAAGCTGTAACCGTTAGAATGAATGCGTTGGAAGTTGATTCTGCGCAACAGATTTACACGGTAACACCGGTACCCGCTGGTGCAATCTCGTGCTTGAAGCCCCAACAATGAGCGGGCTAACAAGTTTGCGCCCCAGCTTAAGAACTTTCTATGGGGCCCCCAATTCAACGTTCCGCCGCCTGCAATATACCGAGAGCCAATCACAAGATCAGCAATTTTTGCCATGTGAAGGATTTCCTTCAAGTGAACGGGATTGTGTGAATGATCCGCATCCATGGTAACAGCTAATTCATAATCATGTTCTATTGCATACTTATAGCCCGCAATGTAGGCCGTTCCCAACCCTAATTTCCCTTTACGAACCAGCAGGTGAAGGCGCTCGCCGTAGGTGGTTTGAAGCGCGCGCACGGCAGCAGCAGTTCCATCCTGCGAGGAATCATCCACAACGAGAATGTGGAGCGCATCAGGGTACTTCATGATTTTATCAACAAGCGAAGGAATGTTCTCAACTTCGTTGTAAGTCGGCAAAATGACGAGGGTTCTCTTCACGGATTCTCGGTTCTAATGGAGGATTAAAGGAAAAGCACTGCCAGCAGTTGGCAGTGCTTTGAAATTGGTACCAGATTACAAAACGGGAAAAGTGTTATTTTTCATCTTTCCAGTTTTTGATGTCATCTTCTGTGCCCTCTTTTTTGTCGCGCCCATTGGACCACAAATCAAAATCACGACCATGATCGCTAGGGAAACGGTAATTTAGTTTTTCCTGCCAAGCATCAAGGGGGAAATCATCCACGTAGGGGCCTTTGTTTTCTTTCTTCAAAAGTATATCCAACCCTTCGCTGGTGGTTGGGTAACTACCCGTTTCAAGTTCATAACGTTTCAACGCCGTACTGGTTGAATTAATGGTAAGCTCCGTAGCACGTTCGCGAGCCTCGTTTGCTTGGCCTGTCAATCGTGGAACCGCAACGGCGAGCAATACCCCGATGATTACAACCACGAACATGATTTCAATGAACGTGAATGCTTTGTGATGTTTTTGTTGGAATCTCATTCTAGTATCATTCTCCCAGGTAATGCATTCATTCTTCAGAAGATCAGAAGGAATTGTTGGATAATAAGTTTGGTTTTAATTTCAGCATAATTACCCGCTGAATTGATGCCTGTTTCAGCTTTGCAGGAATCAGACACAAAACACGCATTTGCTGAAAAAACGTGTAAACAGCTTAGATTCTTAGCATCAAGAAAAGTGTTTTTGTTTATTCTGAATCGATTCCGAAAGATGTTGAATCGCTGCGTTGCTGGCGGAATCTTTCTCCATCAGAAGTTTGATTTTCCGGCAAGCGTAGATCACAGACGTATGGTCCTTGCCGCCAAACTTTTGGGCAATATCTGGAAAGCTTAAGTCCGTAAGTTCTCGTGAAAGATACAGCGCAACGTGGCGTGGATAACTGAATTTCTTGGACCTATTGTTGCCTAGCAACTGGTGGGAGGTAATTGCGAAATAGGAACAAACGGCATTTTGAATGTGATCGATGCTGACTTTTGAACTCTGAGGAGAATTCATTAATGGGCGTAATACGTCCTCAGCAACGCTCAGCGTAATGGGGCAATTATGAAGCCCTGCGTAGACTTTGATTTGCTTGAGTGCACCCTCTAATTCACGGATGTTTTTTGAGACGCATTCAGCAATGTGGCTAATCACTTCATCTGTGATGGGGAGCTTTTCCATTGTTGCTTTTTGCCGTAATATTGCGATTCGCGTTTCTAGATCTGGCGGTGCAATGTCTGCAATTACGCCCCACTCAAACCGCGAACGCAATCTGTCTTCAAGAGTTGTAAACTCTTTGGGCGGTCGATCGCTCGTGAGAACAATCTTCTTACCGGCATCAAACAGATCGTTGAACGTGTGGAAGATTTCATCTTGAGTTCGTTCTTTACCGATGAAAAATTGCACGTCATCAATCAACAACACATCCACCGTGCGGTAGAGATTTCTGAATGTTGAGGAGGTTCTTGAGTTGATGCTTTCAATGAATGCGTTAATGAATTGCTCTGATGTTACATAAAGAATGCGGGCTGTTTTCTTTTGACGGGCGTATTTTTGCCCGATTGCCTGCATGAGATGGGTTTTGCCCAAGCCTGATTGACCGTAGATAAAAAGTGGATTGAAAGCATTTGAATCAGGATCAGCAACGGATTGCGAGGCAGCGTGAGCGTAACGGTTGCTTTCGCCAACGACGAATTCACTGAATGTGTAGCGGGGATTCAAGTTGTGACGAGCTTCGCCTAAGGGGTGAGCATGGGAATCATCAAAAGCCGATTGGTAACGGTTCAGCTCTTCGGACTTAGTTTCAATGGCCCGAGAAACTGAGGGTTCCATCTGCGACCGGTAATCAAAGCGTTCCATTTGCGAGCGTTCGCTTTTGGCGCTCATTTCGTACTGCCCGTTGACTTCTAATTCCTCCACCGTTGAAATCTTTAATTGTACGGCAGTACCAACGGAATCTTCCAGCACAGCTAGAATTTGTTCCATGTATTTACGGCTCAACCAACGGCGATAGAAGTCTGTCTCTACACGTAGAGTCACAACATTTGTGTCTGCATTGTAGGAATCAAAATCAAGCGTTCTAAACCATGCTTGGTATTCACCCTCTTCAATGATTTCTCTGAGGATGGTAGACGCTTTTTCCCAATGTTGTTCTGTTATTGAAAGCATAAAAAGTCGTTTTTCAAATGAGTGAAGGAGTAAGACTGTCGGGATTTTGGGTTGAATCAGCAAGGGTTTTTTCTGGTAAATCCCAGAAAGTACTTACACGTTGATAAATCTAATAAATTCAGTTTATTAACAATTTTGTAAAAAGTCTAAGGTAAGTTTTAAGATTCAACTTTATCAAGTAATATCAAATATAATCAATGATCTAAAGTTGCGTAATTATGTTGAAGTATAACACGATTAATTGGAAATAGAACAATTCACAGATTACATGTCATTTAGATTTATTGTGAATATCTAACCAATCAGCGCAATCATTAATTCGTTGAACGCACTCTTTTATCCCAAGATTTTCCATGATTTCTCCAACTCCTGGGCTGGCACTTCTCCCAGTAATGGCAATTCTCATGGGCTGAGCAATTTTCCCAAATCCAAGACCTAATTCTTCTACCATTTGATTGATAGTTGATTGAAAAATTTCATGGTTAATTTCGGTTAATTGTTCAAAAACCGCCGCAGTTTGCCGCAGTAAGGCCGAGGCATTTTCCCCCGCAAGGTGCTTCTGAATGGCTTTCTCTTCGTAAGTTGTTGGCTTTTCAAAATAGAAACGCAGAGCATCCGGAAAATCAGTCAGCAGTTTGCAGCGTTCCAACTCCAATGCCACAGCTTTGGCTAACCATGCTTGGTTTTTATCTTCTGATAATTGAATGCTGGCTGCATTTAAAAAGGGGAGAACTCGTTCTGCAATAACTTCCGCGCCAAGCTGCTTCAGATATTGGGTATTCATGTGTAGAAATTTGTTTTCATCGAAGTTAGCATTGGATTTTGAAAGGGAATTCAATGTGAATTTTTGAATTAATTCTTTTTCATTGAAAATTTCCTGCTGCCCGTCAAAAGACCATCCTAATAGAACCAAGAAGTTGATCATGGTTTCTCGTAAGTACCCTAAATCACGGCGCGCTGAAACTGAAACCGGATAACGGGGATCAGCATCGTTGTCGCGCTTGCTCATTTTCTTCCCTTCCTTGGTAATCAAGGGAAGGTGAGTGTACGTTGGGGAAGGATAACCTAAGGCATTTAGAATCAGCGTTTGGCGCGCGGTATTTGTAATGTGATCTGATCCGCGAATAACGTTGGTAATGTTCATGACCGCGTCGTCCACCGCGCAGCAGAAGTTGAATAAAGGCGCACCCCAATTTCCCTCCACACCCGAACGTGTCAGGGGAAAATCTCCGAGGGTTTCATTCTCAAATACATTGTTGGCACTACCGGTCATCAGTGTTTCTAGGATCTTGGTTTGCCCCTCCGGTACCCGCAAACGCCACACAAAGGGAACGCCAGCCTTCAGTTTTTCTTCAACTTCTTCTGAAGTCAAATTCAGGGAAGCACCGTTGTAAACCCAGTCTTTCCCTTCGGCTTTCGCTTTATCGCGAGCCGCTTCAAGCTCCTCGGGTGTTTCAAACGCACGGTATACTTTGCCTGAATCAACTAGCCGCTTTAGGTGCTCAGTGTAAATATCGCCTCGTTGACTTTGAAAAAAAGGTCCTTCGTCCCAATCAAGGCCCAACCAGTTTAACGACTCCAAAATCTGATCCGTACTGGCTTCGGTGCTTCGGTCTAAGTCGGTATCTTCAATCCTCAGAATAAATGTTCCATGATTATGCTTTGCCCAAAGCCAATTGTACAGGGCTGTTCTTGCGCCGCCAACGTGTAGAAAGCCTGTGGGTGAAGGTGCAAAACGAACGCGAACAGTCATAGTAGGGGTTGCCTTTGAAAAATTATTTAGGGAATATGAACCAATCACGACCAAGGCGTCAAGGTGCCCGGTGGGTGAATTTTCAACCTCTTCAACCTTACAGAAGGAATAAATTGTATATCGCACTATGGATGAGCAAGAACTTGCAAATGCACGAATGGCAACCAAGCAAATTCGATTGGAAATCAATCGGCTGTTAGTGCGTTGGGATCCTCTTTGCATGAAAGGGCTGCGCGGGGGTGAACGTGAGTACGAGGAGCAAATTCCCGCCTTGTTGATTATGGTAAAAAAAGGGGCGAAGTACATGGAGATTGCCCGCCACTTGGATAAAGTGCTGACAGAAACTTGGCGTTTACCCCGTAATAAAGAGAAATGCGTGGATTTAGGGAAAAAAATTTACAACATCGGCGCTCTTTACAGGGGTGAGGAACCGATCAAGCTGACGTGAATTAGCGGAAATGACTTTTCACAACTAGCTGAAGCCTAGATCATTGAAGCCTGTTTATTCACCTATTCCTCCCGCCAAGTAAGATTCCAACCCCGTAGATCCAAATGCAAGTAGGGCGTTCCCAAATGATCCGGCCCCTCAAACTCAGCACAAAGCCCAAGACCACCGGCAAATCCTTTTTCAACCATCAGTTGTTTTACTTGGGCTGAAAACACCTCCACATCAGCCAAATCAACTGTGCCGTCGGCATTTAGGTCATCAAACTTAAAATCATCGTTCTCATCAATAATAAGGGCGAATGCGTCCCCATACTGAAACCGAGTAAACTCGGCTAATTGAATGCCCAAGCGTTCCATGCGCATTCGTTCTTGGGGAGAAATATAACCGCGTAGAATTTTGATTGATTGCGGTTTAGCACCTTTTTCCTGAAGCATTGTTTCTAGGTGCTTCAAAAATTCAAGGGATTGTGGTGTTACAGCAATGTAGCGGCTTTCGCTGCCGGGCATGGGGGGCGGCGAAAGTTCTCCCAATGTTTTGTATGGTGTAACAGCAAGGCTGCTTGTAGTGCTATCCAGAGGGTAAAACTCCGCTGGCGGGGCGTAGGAATCTGTATTTCGCAGAACGGGGGAAGGGGCGTTTTCGCTTCTTTGATTTGGGTAAAGGCCGACCACATAACCATTGAGAACGCCGTCACCGAACGCATTGTAAAGGGATGGTACGAGGACGCGAACGGACCTTGTGGTGAATTCCCCGGCATTTTGGCTTTGCATGTTAGCAATCGTTGCCAACGCATTTTCAGGATCTGGGTACCAATCTATAATAGTCATAGATTGTGGCTTTAAAAAACCAGCGGTGGTGCTCCAGCGAACTGTCAAATTCTGGTTTAATTCAACTTCCGCCGCTGGCTGGGGGAGCGTATCAGGTTGATCAATCTGCAGGGGTGATTCAAATCGATAAAACTCTTTGGCTGGCAGAAGTTGTAAATTATCGGATTCACTGTTCAGTGTATGAATAACCGTTTGCGAATAAGCAACACTCTGTAAAAGGGTGCAAAAACTGAAGGTTGAAATGCTGATTGCCGATAATTGCATTCTAAAGGGCCTTTTTTGGGAAATCTATCGTTGAAAATGAAAGAAAATTCGTTGCGACTAAACAACGATCAGGTTTTAGCTTGAAGGAAATACATTCACTTTGTTGGTATAATGATGCCAACACTTGAGGATCTTCATGGTTTTTCGTCAATCTTCAAAACAGCTTTTCGCACTGGCAGGTTTCTTTCTGCTTAGTTCTGCATCAGCATTTTCCCAAGGCGCTGCCTTAGAGGATGCCGAACAGCAACGAATTATTGAAGCAATGGCTGCTGAAATACGCATCCTAGTTACCCAAAATAATTTCACTGCAGCTGTTGAAAAAGCAAATGAATTACAGTCGATTGATCCTAAGAACCCTGCGGCGATTGTTTGGAAAAACTTCTCTGAGCGCCAACTCAGCGGGCCTCAAGAATCGCGCTTGGAAAAACTGCTCGGTGTTTCCATCAATAAAAGCGATTTCATCCCCGTTGCAGCGGATGATGAAGCACCTATCAATTCACAAGTCGCTGCGTTGCCACCCAGCCAGTCGCGCCCGGATCAACCTGCTGCTACACCAGCACCGAACACCACTACTGATACGCCAATAACACC
>DAIOTT010000005.1:0-25573 GCA_036751885.1 Candidatus Sumerlaeota bacterium | reverse complement strand
GTTTGCAAATCAGCCCACCATTGATGATCCCTTCGCAAATCCTGATTCTGTTGAAGATCCATTCAGCACAAATGCTAACGCCCAAAATGCTGAAAATCCCTTCAACAATACACCCGCAGAAAACCCTTTTGATGCTCCGCCCCCTGCAAACACAGATTCCGCTGATGCTGGGAATACGCAAATTGCCGCTGTTCCCCCCACAATTCCCGGTGATTCGGCCCCTCCTGCCCCAAGACCTGTTCCAGTAGTGCAACCGGCTGAGACCTCCGAAGGCGGATCATCCATGATGCTGTATATCATTATTGGTGCATCTGGTTTAGTTTTGCTTGGGCTGATTTTCTTCATCCTGAATCGCAAAAAATCTGGTGATGAAAAAACTCCCGCAAAATCCACCACGAAAACACCCGTTGCAAAAACAGCGAAGACTTCAGCGGGGGTAATGCATGATGCAGTAACACAAACGCCGAATGAAGAAAAAGATGATATGCCGCTTTCAGCACCGAGTTTTGGCGCTGCGGATCCCATTACACGTTTCTCCCAAGATAAACAAACGAACTCTGATATGCCTACCCGCGACGGAAAAACATCCAGCGATCTTCCGACAAAAGATCATGTTATCCGCGATGGAATTACCTCTCAGGATCCACCCTCTTTCGCTGAAGGGGATGATGCACTTTACCAATCCCTAGCGGATGATGAATCTCCCTCGGAAACCCTTGAACTTGAATCGCCTAATTTGAACGATTCTGTTGTTGAAGAGGAAGAAGGCGACTCAATGACTCTTGGGGAAATCACCTTAGATTCAGATGGTGAAACAAAAGCACCTCAAGCACAAAAAGAACCAGAAATCGACGCCGAAAAAACGGGTGATTTGACATTTGGTTCTATTATGTTTGCGGATTCGGATGAAACCAAGGGCGTACCTGAAGCGAAAAAAGAAGAGCCCAAGCAAGCGGAGGAAGACGACTACAATGATATGTCGTTCAACTCCATGATGTTTGGCGGTGCTGAGGAAACAAAGGCGCCTTCATCGAAACCAAAAACAGAATCCAAGCAAACAATTCCCCCCGCAATCAGCGGTAAAAGAGAACAGCCAAAAGCCGCATTACCGCCACAACCGAATGAAGATGATGAATTAGAAGAAGGCGAAAAAACGTTCTCCTCTCTAATGTTCGACGGCGAAGAAACCGTTGCTCCTCCGGGCATGGGCGCGGAAAGAATGACCGCCGAACAGAAAACTGGTGAGCGCGGTTACGATGATATTATGTTTGACCAAAGCGAAGAAACACTCGCTCCGGGCCTTGAAAATCTCGACAACAAAGATACGCAACCGCTGCCAGGGTTGGGTGAAACGCGCAAATTAGATGAGAATAAAGACTCGGATCGTGATCCAGATTTAGAGGAAACAAAACCACTGAATGAAAAGCGTACGAAGCGTGAAGATAATGCTGACGACGATGATGATGTGATTAAACTTTGATCAAAGCGATAAATTCTTTGCAACCAAGAGCATGTTGCTTGGCGTGAAGTTAGTACTCGAATATACACTTGGGCCGTCTGCTATTGCATTCGGCCCAAAATTTTATTCTGCGGCGAGTTTGGTCTCAGCTTCTGCGGGGGATTCAATTTTGCGGATCATTTCCCTAATCAACGGAGCCGCAACGGTTCCACCATGATCATTTGCATCCTCAATATGGGCAACAAACGCATACTTTGGTCGGCTTCTGGGATAAAATCCGGCGAACCATGCGTCTAGTTTATCGCCGCCTTTTTCTGCGGTTCCTGTTTTGCCAATTACGTCCCATTCGCGCTCAAATCCAGAGCGGTACGCGGTTCCGCCGGATTCATTTACGGCTTTCCAAAAGCCGTTGATGATCGCAGTGCGCCCTTGTGTGCTCCACCTTGGCAGGGGGTGTGGTTCAGTGATTTGCCCGGTGGATTGGTTTGCCACAAGGTGGGGGCGTAAGGGGGCGCCGTTGTTTGCCAAGTAGGCGAAGGATGTTGCAACTTGTAGCGGTGTGGAAAGAATTTGCCCTTGGCCTATTCCGAAGTTCAGGATTTCAGGCCCCTCAGGCGCCGGCCGATTGTTTTGCAGCGAACCGGATTTCTCCGTGGAAAGATCAATTCCTGTTTTACGGCCAAACCCAAAATCCGTTGCAGCGTTGGCCATCAACTCGCCGCCCAGTAATTCTGCATTTTTGTAGAAGTACACATTGCAGGAAACCTTAAGGGCGTCCTCAAGAGCAATTGGCCCGTGGCCGCTGCGGTTATCGCAGTGAAAGCGCCGAGACCAACCGGGCCAGCGGTAATACCCTTCGCAATTTACCGTGGTGCTTAGGCTTGCGGTGGAGTGTTCAAGCACAGCTGTTGCTGTCACCAGCTTGAAAGTTGAACCCGGCGGGTACAACCCCTGAACGCTCCGGTTAAAATAGCTAACCTCCAACCCATCAAGGGTGCTTTTTCCCGGGCTTGATGGATCGTACGTTGGCATGGAGGCCAACACAACAATTTCACCGTTGGTCACATCAATAAATATAATGCTGCCTTTGCGTTCACCCAGTAAATCGCAGGCGTACTGCTGCCACTCTGCGTTGATTGTAAGGTGTAAATCATCACCGGGTTTTGCGCCCTCCAAAAGTTGTGGCTCAGCAAGTTGCTCCCGGCGAGCATTAACTTTTTTTTGAAGCACGCCGCGTTTTCCCACCAAGCGTGGTTCGTAAAAAGCCTCTAATCCAGATTGGCCCACCAAGGCATCCGGAAGGTAAAGGGGGCGGGTGTATTCCTGCACTTGGCTTTTTTGAATGGAGCCGATTGTACCAATAATGTGAGCCGTGGAGTACCCGTAAGGATAAATGCGTTTTGGCGTTCGATGCAACCGGGCCCCCGGAAAGTTCTCCGGCGTTTCTTGCAGGGCAATAATTTCATCCAGCGTTTTTTTGTTGGCCAGCAAATGCTCTTTCCAAGGGTCTTTGCTGGCCAACACTTCATCAATTTTCTCGCTCATATCAACTTGCCAAAGCTGACCAATCTTCAGCAAGGTGGAGCGGATTTCATCCTGCGTTAGCCCTCGGCGGAGAAACGTAATTCGGAAGGAATCTTCATTGTACGCAAGGGGGCGGCTTTCGCGGTCCAGAATATTCCCCCGTGGGGCTTCAAGGCGAATCGTTGATTGCGTATTCCGCTCGGCGCGCTCGGCGTGTTGCTCGTGCTGAGCAAGTGCTAAATAACCAATGCGCCCCAAAACCACCGTGCCAAGCAAACCCATTGCAAGCGCTGATTGAATGCGTTTGCTTTTGAATTGGGAATCTTTGGCCAGCGATTGAGAGCGGTAAGTCACGATTGCACAAATTTCATCTTTCAACGTTTACTCAAAACTAACAACGCCCGCACAAGACGATCAAGTTGCATTCGTATTCAGTCGCAAAAAAAACTTGCCGTTATTCAACCCAAACAACAAACATAATTTTGGAGTTTGAACTGAATGGAAAAAGTTTCCTACAAAGCAGCATTGGAAGGGTTTCTCTCTTGGCTCAGGATTGAACGCAACCTTGCGCCGCGAAGCCGCAAAGCGTATCAATATGACCTAGAGCGTTTCCACGATTGGTTTATGGACGTACAATCCAACGATACATTAGCGGCGATTTCTGGTTCCACGTGCGAAGATTACCTTCGCCATTTACGCGATGATCTAAATTGTGAAACGCCCACAATCAATCGGTATTTTGCTTCGCTTCAAGCGTTCTTCACCTACGCAATTCTTCAAGAATGGCTTTCGGAAAATCCCCTAAAGCTGATTGCGCGAAGTCAAACGCCAAAAAAACTCCCCGTTTACCTTGCTGAAGACGAACTCCGCCGGTTGTTTCTTGCGCCGGATCATACCACGGCGAAAGGCATTCGGGATTATGCGGCGGTTGTTACCCTTGCTTACGGCGGGTTGCGCGTTTCTGAGTTGGTTGGCTTGAATACTACAGATGTGGACTTCAATCGCGATACATTACGCGTTCTTGGTAAAGGCCGAAAAGAACGCCTTGTACCCATGAATCAGGATTTGCGGCAAGCACTGGTGCAATACCTTGAGGCTGATCTGCGCGTTCCGGCGCCGGGTGAAAAAGCACTCTTCCTAAATGCAAAAGGCAAACGAATCAGCGTTCGGGCCGTGCAATATATTGTGGACGAACTTGCCACTGCTGCGGGCGTTGAAAAGGACGTGATTAGCCCCCACAAGTTGCGCCACACGTTTGCAACGTTACTCCACAAAAACGATGTGGACTTGATTGATATTCAAGCCCTGATGGGGCATGCGTCCCTTGCGAGTACGCAAATCTACACCCATACCGATACTAGGCGCCTAAAGCAAACCATTGATCTGTTGGACTTCTAACGTAGAACCAAATTGATTCATGTGGATCAAGGTTGTAGCATTCGCAACCAATCAGCTGAATCAGGTTGCCGCCGTTGCAACGCCCTTCATTTGAAGCCTCAAATTATTCGCACTATCCGCATTTCGGAAGGCCTCTTCCTCCGTAATTAGGCCCTGCTTCCAAAGCTCATGCAAGTGCATGTCAAAGGTCTGCATCCCTTCGTTTCGCGCATTCATCATGGCAGTCTTTATCATGCGGATTTCCCCTTTCAAAACAAGCTCACGAACCGTTGGTGTATCTAGCAGAATCTCCATGGCGGCAACGCGGCCGCCGTTGATTTTTTTTACCAATCGCTGGCTAATGATTGAGCGTAAATTCAAGCTAAGCTGAAGGCGAAGTTGATCCTGAAAATCGTGGGGGAAGAAGTTGGAAATTCGCTCCAAGGTTTGGTTTGCATTGTTACTGTGAAGCGTACCCAAAACCAAGTGCCCCGTTTCAGAAGCATGAAGCGCAAAGCCCATTGTCTCTGTGTCGCGAATTTCGCCGATGTAAATTACCTCCGGCGCTTGGCGAAGGGAGTTCTTTAGCGCAGCATGAAAGCTCTTGGTATCAATGCCCACTTCGCGTTGGCTGATGATTGCCTTTTTATGCGTGTGGATGAACTCCACCGGATCTTCAATCGTGATAATATGACCACCGTGGGTTTGATTTCGGTGGTCAATCATCGCAGCCAAGGTAGTAGATTTACCAGAACCTGTTGCGCCGGTGACAAGGATCATCCCCCGCGCCTTGTTGCTGAGCTCACCCAGCAGGGGCGGAAGTGAAAGCTGCTGAAGGTTCGGAATATCCGTTGTAATTCTGCGGATTACAATCGCTGTGGTATTGCGCTGTACAAAAACGTTCACCCGAAAACGGCCTTTCCCCTCAACCACGTAGGAAACGTTTGCCTCGTGCTCCTCCGTAAAGAGGCGTTTGTCTTTATCGCTCATTAACTGGTTGGCATAATAATCCGTTTCTTCCGGCGCAAGTTGGTGCTCATGATAAACAATAAACTGGCCTTGTTGCGATAGTCTTGGCTGCGTGTTGGCGCACAAATACAAGTCGCTTGCTTCCTGCTTCATCATATCTTCAAGCATTCTGTGGAGGGGAATTCTCGGCGATAGTTGTTCTGTCATTTGCAAAAAACCGTTCTTTAGAAGTTGTTATTGGCTGATGCCGAAAGGTGAAACTCAGAATTCAACATGCAAGTGCTGCGGCGCATTAGTCGTTCTTCTTGGGTGCAAAAGGGAATTGTGGGCGTGTGGGTTGTTCCACGGTCCCTGGGGGCGGGGGAGGTGCAACGGGGGGTGGGCGCCTTGGGGGTGGCGGAAGCGGCGCGGGTTGCAGGGGCGGCCGTTGCTGCGGCGGCGGGGGGCCGAGCGGGGGCCTTTGTTGCCCATGCTGGGGCATTGGGGGCGGCATTGGCGGTTGAATTGGCGGTTGCATGCCGCCCATACCAGTGCCCATATTCGGTGCGCCCATGCCAGGTGCCGGCGGGCGCTGCATTTGCCCGGGCCCACCAGTCGGCGGTGGTTGCTGCATCGGTGGCACTGGTGGGCGCTGACGGTGCGGCGGCGGCGCTGGTTGTTGCTTGCTGTTTGAAAGCGCCTCTTTGGATAAGTATTCCTCCAACTTCAGCAATCCGCCCGTCATAATTGCCTCCGGGTTATTACTGCGGCTCAACGCCGTATACTCGGAGATTACGCGCCGTTGATACAAATCCTTGAGGGCATGATCCAAGGATTGCATCCCCATTTTTTGGCCCGTTTGAATAATCGTAACAAGTTGGTGGGTTTTCCCTTCGCGAATTAAAGAGCGGGTGCTTGGAATGCCCAGCATAATTTCCATGGCAAGCACGCGGCCTTTGTCATCAATTTTGGGGACTAAGTTTTGGCAAACAATTGCCTCAAAGGATTCTGCAAACATAATGCGCACAAGTTTTTGCTGCTCCGGGGGGAAAACATCCACTACGCGGTCGCACGTTTTGGGGGCTGATTGCGTGTGCAACGTGCCAAAAACCAAGTGCCCTGTTTCGGAGGCTGTTAGCGCCAAGGAAATTGTCTCTAAGTCCCGCAGCTCGCCCACAAGAACTATATCGGGATCTTCCCGCAAGGCGCTGCGAAGAGCATTGGAGAAGGACTTTGTATTGGGCCCAACCTCCCGTTGATTTACAATACACCCTTTGTTTTTGTGTACAAATTCAATGGGGTCTTCAATCGTGATTATATGATCATGGCGGTTGGTGTTCACGTAATCAATCATGGCGGAAAGCGTGGTGCTTTTGCCGCTCCCTGTGGGGCCGGTGACAAGGCACAACCCCCTGGGTCGCGATGCCACTTTCATCAGCACCGGCGGCAAACCCAGTTCTTCAAAGCTCCGGATCTTAGTTGGAATCACACGAAAAACGGCCCCTTCACCTTTCATCGTGTAGAAGCAGTTAGCCCGGAACCGAGCAACATCCCCAAGCTGAAAGGCAAAATCCAACTCCTTGTTCGCTTCAAGGGATTGGCGTTTATCATCGTCCAGCATATCGTAAAGCATTACGTGCATGGTATCGTGGGTTAGCGGCGGCAAATTGGTTGGCACAATAGAACCGTTTAAGCGGTAACAGGGGGGTTCGCCAACCGTTAGGTGAATATCCGACGCATCAATTTCTACAGCATGTAATAGAATCGTGGCTAAGTCATTCCCATGGGGAACATCAATAGCCCTGCCAGTGTGTTTAGTCATTGCAAGTACGCCTTAGAGGAGTTGATTTGCATTCTTCAACTGAGTGTCAGGTTGTCGCAATAAGATTTGTGCTGAAGTCCCTTGACCCAAAAATCCGATGCCATTCTTCGGCAAAATTCATAAATCCTACACCCAAGGAGTGAAAAATATTTGCTGGTCGGTACAATGTTTGTTCTATAGTATATCAATCTACTCTCATTGGGGAGCACTACCTGTGTATAAAAACTTTAATTCTTACTTCCTCTCTACACTCTGCATTCTTGCATTCTCTACGCTTACGCCTACATTTTCGGCAGCACAATCATCTGAAAAGCCCCTAACGCCTTCCACTTTCATTCAAATTTCGAAACAAGTTTTGCCCAGTGTGGTGAGCATTCAGGTGGAAATTCTTCCTAGCCAAGAGTTGATGGATAAGTACGGAGTGAACTCTTTTGAGCAGCTTCAACGCAAGCTTCGCCAAGAGGACGACTTTGCTGCCTTTCGCCAACTTTGGCAGGATTTTGATCCCCAGATGTTTGGCTCCACGGGTTCGGGATCAGGAATTGTTGTGAATGAAGATGATGAATGGGGGTATGTAATTACAAATCGCCACGTGCTTGAGGAAAGTAAGCGAGTTCGCTACACGTTGATTTTTGATAGTTCGCTCTCGGAAGATCCGTTAGAAATCTCGGGCGAAGATGTTGCCGTTGTTGGCAAAGACGACCTCACAGATTTAGCCGTGATTAAGTTTAGGCTTCCTAAGGATGTTGAAATCCCCGTTGCGGACTTTGCCGATTCCAACACCGTAATGGTGGGGGAGTGGGTGTTAGCACTGGGTAATCCGTTGGACTTAAATAACAGTGTTTCCCAAGGGATCATCAGCGCAAAAAACCGGAATATTAGCAGGGGAGCGCGCATTGAAGAACTGTTGCAAACAACCGCTGTTATCAACCCCGGCAACTCCGGCGGGCCTCTTGTAAATCTGGATGGCAAGATCATCGGCATCAACAACGCCATTGCCTCAACCACAGGTCGGTGGTCAGGAATCGGTTTTGCCATTCCCTCCAATCAAGCCCAAAAAGTTTCCCAAATGCTCATCAGCGAAGGCCGTGTCACTCGTGGTTACTTGGGGATTCAAATGGAAACTACACTGGATGAAAAAGGCGTAGAAATCATCCACATCAATCCAGATACTCCTGCGATGGAAGTTGGCTTGAAGACCGGCGACGTGGTGAAACGAGTTGACGGCAGCAAGGTTTTCAATACTCGCGATTTGCTCTCTGCAATTGGGAACCGCTTAGCCGGCGAAACGGTAGATCTTTCCATTGAACGATTGGAAGAGGATTCCGTGAAGGAAGTTGTATTTAGTGTTCAACTTGCGGAGCGCCCCAGTGAAGATGAACTATCAACACGCTACGTTCCGAACAGGAATCAACCCACCCCTTGGAATCCTACGCCCCAGCAAAGCAATCCTTTGAGCGAACAACTTGGCCTTAGCTTTGAACCAGAAATACAAAACGGTGAAAGCGGGTTGAAAATTACAGCCATTGAAGATGGTAGCGCCGCGCAAGAAGCGGGCTTGAAGAAGGGCGATTTGTTGATTCAAATCAACGGAATCGCAACGGTGGATTCAGATTCATTTGAGGAAGGTTTCTCAAATGTAAATCCTGGTGATGATCATTTTATTTTGTTCAACCGCGACGGCAGCAATCAATTCATCAAGCTACCACAGTAAAGCACCACACGCAACATTCTAAAATAATCTCTTTGAATTCTCGTTGAATTTGATTACAGGAAACCATGTGATGACCATTTCTTTAGATGAACATAAAGACCGTATTATTGAAGCAAGTGCTTTTGTGGATGATCTTACCCATGAAATATCCAAGGTGATCGTGGGGCAAAATAAGATTATAGATCGGTTGATAATCGCCCTACTGTGCAACGGTCACGTGTTGCTGGAGGGCCTACCCGGGCTTGCCAAAACACTGACATGTAAAACCCTTTCAACTGCCATCAGCGCGTCGTTCTCCCGCATTCAATTTACCCCCGATTTACTTCCGTCTGATGTTGTGGGCACGCTCATCTACGACATGAAAAACCAAACGTTTGTCCCCAAGAAAGGGCCAATCTTCGCCAACTTTGTATTAGCAGATGAAATCAACCGAGCGCCCGCCAAAGTGCAAAGCGCACTACTTGAGGCAATGCAGGAAAGGCAAGTCACGATTGGCGATGCAACCTACCCGCTGGGAAGTCCGTTCATTGTTCTTGCAACGCAAAACCCAATCGAACAAGAAGGGACATACGCTCTGCCAGAAGCCCAAGTGGACCGATTCCTGTTTAAACTTCAAGTAGGGTACCCAACCCGAGAGGAAGAACACCACATTCTGGACCGCATGAGCACCGCCTCGCTTCGGCCCGGAAGCGTAAAAGATCCAGCATCGCAAATCAAAGCAGTCGTTACGCCCGAAGCCATTCAACACGCGCGAACGCTGCTGGATGACATCTACCTAGATGAAAAAGTGAAGCACTACATATTAGATCTTGTTGGTGCAACGCGATCCCCTAACTCCTTCAATATAAAATTTACTTCACCGCAAACGAACCAGCAAGTAAGCAGTGTGATTGAAGTTGGCGCAAGCCCGCGCGCTACTCTTGCATTAGCACTTGCCGGCAAAGCCAACGCCTTTATTCGCCACCGGGCCCATGTTACGCCCGATGATATTAAAGCCATTGGCCCCGATGTTCTGCGCCACAGAATTCACCTTACCTATGAAGCCGAAGCAGAAGAAATTACCACAAACACCGTGATTCGCCAACTCTTTGAACAAATTGAAGTCCCCTAATTTATTATGCCCATTCCTGCACTGTTAGATGAAACAACCTCAGCCAAAAAGATTGAAATACTAACCCGCCGCATTGTTTCTGATGTGATGGCGGGTGAGTATCATTCTGTCTTCAAAGGACAGGGCATGGATTTTAACGAGGTTCGCGAATACATGCCGGGCGATGATATTCGCTCCATTGATTGGAATGTTACAGCGCGTACATCGGTTCCGCACATCAAGCGATTCAAGGAGGAGCGCGAGCTTACGGTTCTCTTCGCCGTGGATCTTTCCGCCTCAACCATGTTTGGTACAAGCCTTAGAACTAAACGCGCCTTAGCAACCTTCATCACGGCTGTTTTAGCCTTCTCCGCCATTCGCAACAACGATCGCGTTGGGCTGTTGTTGTTCACAAAAGAAGTGGAAAATTACATTCAACCTCGCAAAGGCAGAGGGCATACCCTTCGGCTATTATCGGAGTTGATTCACACCCCCACGCACCAAGAAACCGACATACGAGAAGCGTTGCAATCAATCAACCGGTTGCAGCGCCGCAAGTGCGTTGTGTTCCTCATTTCAGATTTTCTTCAGCCCAACTTGGAATCCATTCTTTCCGTAACAGCAAAGCGTCATGATCTCATTTGCCTCTCGGTAAGTGATCCTCGGGAACGGATTATCCCTAATGTTGGGTTGATTGAATTAGAAGATGCTGAAACAGGCAAACGTCAGCTCATTGATACAAGCTCAAGCAGGGTCAGAAGCTCCATAGAAAGTCGGTTGAGTGCCCGCAGCAACGAGGTGAAACGAATATTTCAGCGGCTTCAAATTGATCATGTGGCACTCTCAACACACCAAGAAGATTTCACCCGGCCTTTGGTTGAATTCTTCCACAAACGCGCCCTCAGAAAAGGTGGTCGCACATGAGTCTCAATCGCCTCTTTTTCAGCTTTCTCTTTATCCTCACTACGTTTACCTTTGGCTACATTCACGCTCAATCCACAAATCCTTTTCAACAAATTCAAGTTCCTCAAATTGCACCTGATGCAGATCAAGCAAGCTTTTTCGATATTTCTGTGCCCACAGTTCCCTTTCAAATTGGTGAAACAATCCCGTTTACCATCATCGCACCCGATGCAAACCCCGTTGAAAAATTATCCGCTAAGGTTGAACGCACTCAAACCAACCTCATTTCAATCACCAAAAAACCCACTACTAAAGATGGTGTGATTTGGGAAGGCGAATTGATTGTGCTGAGTGACACTGTAAATACAATCCTGCCGCTAAGCGTTTCAGCCAATCAGCCCGGCGTGGGCGATATCAGCGGAACAACCCCCGCCGCGCCAGTTCAAATGATTCCCCTCAGTAATGAAGAACAAAAGTTCGGCTACGCGGATCCTATTGAGCCAAGCATTGAGTGGGACGGGATTCTAATCGCCCTTGGAATTGCACTAATCCTGTTAATCGTTTTCTTGTTAATAATCGGCTTTATTCTGTACAAGGTTTACAAATACTTATCAAAACCCAAGAGCCAAAAACCCATTCCTCAACTCCCCCCCATGGAGGAGCTTCAGCTTGCCTTCAACGAATTATATGCGAACTCAGCGTTGAATGAAGATTCTATCGAACCATATTACACGAAATTGTCCTTTATACTGCGTCGTTATATGGAACGTTGCGGTACCTACAAAGCTTTGGAACTGACAGATTATGAGTTGGAAGAACTGATCCGTTTTGATAATTCAACTCCGACTGTTCAAACTTTAGCAGGTTTGTTTGATCAATGCAGCGCCGCAAAATACTCCAAAACCCGCTACACGGAAAAAGTAATTCAAGAGGATTTAGCTAAGGTTAAAAGTTATATTGGCTTGGAAATTATACGACTTGCTGAAGTAGAAGCTGCAGAGCTTAAAGCAAAAAAAAATGCTCCGAAAAAAATAGCAGAAAAGGCGGCAACCTAAATGGAATGGCGCTTTCTTCACCCGTGGTTTTTTCTACTCGCTGTGCTTCCGCTTATTGCACTCATCAAATCAATACTGGATTCACGGAAAAGTTCTGGGGCAATCACCTACTCTGATCTTGAAGTATTCAGCCATGTGAAGCCTTCACTGAAAATGCGCATCATCCCCTTTCTACCTTGGGTTAAATTTCTGGCATTACTCCTACTCGTCGTTGCACTCGCAAGGCCCCAATACGGTCAAACGGAGCAGCTTCAATCCTCCGAAGGGATTGATATTTCCTTGGTGCTTGATATTTCAGAAACCATGGATATTGAGGACTACCGACCAAACCGCCTTGAAGTGGCAAAAAAAGTGATGGAGGACTTTGTTCAAGAACGTGTGAACGACCGAATTAATGTCATTATATTTGGTACTTCACCTTATCTGCTTGTTCCTCCAACGTTTGATAAACCTACCATCGTCAATTTCTTAGGCCTTATCAACGGTAGAAACTTTAGTCAACGCGATCGCAGAACGGCAATCGGCTCAGGATTAGCCTTGGCCGTGGATCAGCTTAAGGACAGCGACGCCGAAAGTAAAGTTGCAATTCTTTTGACCGATGGTGAAAACAACGAAGGGGAAATAAGCCCGCTACAAGCGGCGGAAGCGGCAAAAGCGCTTGGCGTACGGGTTTACACCATCGGGTTAATTGGCTCTCCAAGTAATTCGTTTTGGGGGGGCGCATCACAGCGCGAGATCAATGTAAATAAAGCCGAGCTCACAAAAATGGCTACGCTCACGGGTGGTCAGTTTTTTATGGCCCGCGATTCGGCCGCTTTGAAAACAATTTACGATCAGATTGATGAACTCGAAAAATCAGAAATTGAAGTACAAGATTTAGAGAATTATGCTGAACGCTTTGCGTGGTTTGCGTTCCCGTCTTTGCTATTGCTTTCCTTTGATTTTCTCTTCCGCTTCCTGCTTCTTCGGAGGATTCCCTAATGTTTCTTTCCCCCAAAATCCTCTGGTTGTTGCTGGTATTGATTCCCTTAGCTCTGATTATTGTATACACGGCAAAGCGCAAACAATTGGTGCTAAAAAAATTCATGGCTGAACGCCATTGGCCCCAACTCGTCAAGGGGCTTTCAACGACTCGCTTTTGGGTGAAGTCCACTCTATTTGTAACGGCTTGTTTCTTCTTGATTCTTGCCCTTGCCCGGCCAACCTGGGGTGAACGGGAACAAGTTTATATTGATCGTGGGTTGGATATTTTAGTCGCGTTCGATGTATCTACAAGCATGCTCGCAGAGGACGTGCAACCCAATCGCTTGGAACATGCGAAAAGCAGAATCCGCGAGCTGATATCACAAATCCCAGGGCATCGGATTGGCTTGATGCCCTTTTCCGGCGACGCGTTTATTATTAGCCCGATGACATCAGATTATAATTTCATGCGTGAACGGTTGGATGTGATCAGCACGAAATCAATTCGTACGCCGGGTACAAACTTCGCCAATGCTCTGGATGTTGCGCGGTTCGCTTTTCAGCAAGGTTCCGTGGGCAAAAAAGTGTTGATATTGATTACCGATGGTGAAGATCACTCGCAAGAATTCCTAGACTCACTTGAAAAAGCAAAAGAAGAAGGAATCATAATCTATGCCTTAGGCATCGGTTCTACCGAAGGCGCTGAACTACCTTTTCAATCCCTAAACTCGGCAGGGGGAAATCGAGAACGTGAGCAAGTTATCTCAAAATTAAATCCTGAATCTCTCCGGAAATTAGCCCAAGATACAGGGGGTTCTGCCTACATTTCAACGATTGGAACCACGTTAAACATAAACCCTTTAGCAGCACAGCTGAATTCATTAGCAACAAATTCTAAGCAACAGAATGAAACAAAATTATTGATCCGCGAAGATCGGTTTCAATTTCCACTAATCATCGCATTCTTAGTTTTAATTTTGGAAATGTTGTTATCAAATTCCCCGAAAACAATCCCCGCATTATTGAGCAGGAGGGCATCATGAAAAAAATATCTGCTTGGTGTTGGCGCATTTCATTTTGCGCTTTGCTTCTCGCCTTTCCGGTTTCAGCTCGCCCGCAGGAAATTCCTTTTCAATCAGATTATTTTCACCTGATGGAAGAAGGCGTTTCGCATTACAAAAAAAGTGATTTTGAAAAAGCGCGCGATTCATTTTCTGGTGCGCTGCTGTTGCGCCCCGATGATCCGAATGCTCGCCATAATCTTGGTTTAGCATTGGCTAAAATGAAAGAATACCAATCCGCTAATTCTGAATTTACGGAGTTAAAAGAATCCGTTGAAGAGTTGGAACGCAAAGCCCTTCAGGATTACCATCGGGGAGTTCTCCATCAGGAACAAGCAGAGGCAATCATCAACCCAACAGACACGGACGCAAATCCGGCGAGTGAAACTCCGCAAGAGCCTGATTATGATTTAGCTAAAGAGCTTGCTTTGCAGAGTTTGACCTATTTCAACGAGGCGTTGAAAAATCGGCCTGATTACTCCGAAGCACAAAAAAATCGTGAAGCCGTTCAACGTATGCTCAAACAAATCGGTGAACGACCTGTTCCGCCGCCCAGCAATCAAAGCCAAAACGGCGAAGATGAAAATCAAGATCAGCAGGACGAGCAAGATCAAGAAAACCAGTCAGAAAATTCCGATCAGCAACAAGATCAGCAGAACGATCAGAATTCAAATCCGGAAGATCAATCCGGAAATTCTGATTCTCAAGATAATCAATCGGATTCAAACCAATCTGAAAACGAGCAAGGTGAGTCGGAAGAACAGCAAGATCAGCCCTCAGAAATGCAAGGTTCACCTCAAGAAAAACAAGATGCAGAACAAGGTGAAGATCAAGAAGGTTCGCAACCAGATTCAGAAGAAGAGCAAAAACCCACCGATGGTGATGAAGAACAGCGCATGGAAGAAAACGACGAAACATCTAACCTAAGGCAAGCTAACAGTGAAAGCGACACAAACACAACCCCAACGATGACAAGAGCCCAAGCTGAGGCGTTGTTGCAACTGTTAGGCAATACTCAGCCGCTTACAATCAGCGCACCTCAATACAACCCCGACTTACGTAAAGGCCCCGATTGGTAATGACGTATTGGCGTATAGCATATTTCTTTCTAGTTGTCTTCTTATTTTGGCATTTACCCATTTCACTAAGTGCACAAAATACGGTTGGGAATGCTAATGAGTATAGTATTTCCGTAGATCAAAAGGAAATATTAGTCGGAAATTCTTTTCAACTTTATATCACGTCCCCGTTTGCACTCAGCTTTGATCCCAACGATATTCCCGTTTCTGATGGTGCTAAGCTTGTACCTAATTCATTAGCAACAAGTTCAATAATATCATCAAGTAGCTTCTCAAATCCCGTAACAAAAAATATCTATCAACTAAGATTTACCACTACAAAATCCGGAATGATTACAGTTGGCCCGGTGAAAGTTTATTTAAATACTGATGAACTAAACTTAGGAACCGTTCAAGTTGATGTTAAAACTCTTGAGGAATACGGAATCATAAATCCCATCATTCCTGAACTGGGATTTCTTTCTCACCCGATTTCCAGTAATGTTGAAGTTCTCAAGATGATTTCTGGAAAATTATTTTCCGCAATTAATCCTAAATTACAGATTTATGAGGGGGAAACTTTTGTTGTTGAAACCGTACTATATAGGTCTAACACAATCAATCTGCAGGGTGGGCCGATTAATGAGTACGGAACTCAAAATGATTCGTTGATTTTAATTGATCAATTTAAAGATCCATTAAATGTATCATCTACTGATTTACAGAGTTTACCTTACTCCGCGTTGACGGTTTACAGGCAAGTTTATTATCCACTTAAAGTTGGGCAGCTTGAGTTGAGCGGCATTCAAACGGAGTTTGAATTCTTTGATCGGCGAAGTATTTCTTCGCAAATACAGTTTAAAATACCTGCTCCTCTAGCAAAAATTGACATATTACCACTTCCAAAAACAGATCGAGAAGTGCAGGCTAAAGTTGTAGGAAATGTGCAAGTTGCATCAAATTTTATTGAGTCGAATGTTAATGTTGGTGATTTGCTCACCATTACATACATGCTTATGGGTGAAGCTTACTTAAAGCCAATTGTATTGGAGAATTTGCCTGATGTTGATGGATTACTTTTTATTGATCAATCATCTAGTTTTGTTCAAGTAAGCCAAAAACGTTTCCCCGTTAGCTCTAGAAAAACATTTGAACTTAAATACCAAGTTCTGAAACCCGGTGAAATTAGTTTACCTAGGCTTACATTTGCATTTTTTGATCCTGCAACAAAATCTTACGCCTATGAACAAACGGCAGAGTACAGTGTAATGTCTACGGGTAATATGGCAATGCCTACGGCTCTGACGGAGCCAGAAAAACCAAGCAATAAAATCAATGTGGACAATAATCAAGTTTCTAGAAAATTGGTAGAGCATCTGTTTTACAATACTGATAAGCTAACAAGCATCAACGTATTCAGCATAAATAGTAAACCATTTGTTTTAATCAATGGTGTTCTGATATTTTTGTGTACATGTGTTTATATCTACCGAAATTATGTGATGACATCAAAGTATATACAATCAAGCCAACAAGAAAAATATTTACGTGAAGAAATACAAACTCTTTTAGATTCTGCATCATCTTCACTTGATGAAAATAATATTGATCAGGCCTACAGTTCGTCTAGATCCGCACTCAAAAAGCAAGTCAGAACAAGTTATAATATTGATATTGAAGGCAAAGAATTACGTGAGGTTCAGGTGATACTTGATCAATGTGGATTGTCGAAAGTCAAGACCGCAATCATTCTTGATTTTCTAAATAATTTGGAAAACCAGCGTTTTCGGGTTGATAAATCTTACGAGCAGGCCAAAGCGGATTGTCTTAGCATTAAACAATTTATAACCATGCTTATGAATGGTGATAAATAATGCTAAACTCACTTCGGCTGTTGATTATCCTAGCATTATTAATCTTCCCTTTAGGATTAAAAGCTTCTGATGATTTACTAGAGCAAGCAACGAGAAGTCTTGAAAATAATGATTATCAAAAAAGTATAGAGCTTTATGAAAGCTATTTGCAAAAAAACAAAAATGCTCCGCTTGTCTATTTCAATGCAGCTTTCGCTGCTTCCAAAAATAACGATATTGCAAAAGCTGTTTACTATTACAGGAAAGCATTATTTCTAAATCCTAATTTCATTGAAGCCCGCGAAAATCTGAGTTTAGTAGAACCAGAAATCAACCAGATAAATCAATCCAGTCCTCAAACACTACTGCAAGTAAGTTTTGTTAGAACGCCTTCAATCATGTGGGTTTGCTTAGCACAATCATCGGTTATAGTACTCATTTTATTCTTATTATTTAAGAAGCAAAACAATGAACAACTACTCAAGCAACGCTTAACTTTATTACCATTGATTACAGCTGTATTTGTGACAACCGGAGTATTTCTACTTCATCAAAATTTACGCACTGAAAATATTGATGCCATTGTTATGTCGAATGATGCAATACTTAGAGCCGGACCTGGTTTGACTTACCCTGAATCAACGGATCTTGAAGAAGGAACGAATGTCAAATTCTTGGGACGACCGGTTGACGCTTGGATCAAGGTAAAAGCGCCTGATGGGCTTGTTGGTTATTTGCCGATCGATGTGTTGAAATCCTTATAAACAGAAAAATCCTGCCCCTTTGCAAACCGGTTTTTCTTTGGGCGAAATGATTGTACGTTATGGTTTGCGTTTATTCAAATTTGACTAAGCAGAATCTTTTTTTACCTACGCGTAAAACTGCCATAGAGGGGCTGGCAAGATCGGCGGGGGTTAGAAAACGTTTATCTGCAGCTAATGCCTGATTGTTCAAATAAACACCAGATGAGCTCAATAGTTGCCGTGCTGCTCCTTTACTTTGTGCAAGGCCGCCTTTCACTAGGAGTTCAATGATCGATGTTCCTTGTTCACTTTCCAGTGTGCTTCGCTCGTCCGTAATAGAGGGAACATCCGGGAAAAGCTCTTTCAGTTTTTCATCGGATAAATTGCTGAGGGAATCAGAGAAAAGTGCGGCGGAGGCATTTTTGGCCTTTGTTGCTTCTTCGGCGCCGTGAATGAATGTTGTTACTTCTTCCGCCAATACTTTTTGAGCACTTCTATTTTCAGGCGCCGCATAGTGTTGAGTAATAATTTCTTCAATTCGCGGTAAATCTAGCAGCGTAAAAAGCTTCAAATAGCGCTCAACGTCTCGGTCGTCCGTGCGAATCCAGTATTGGTAAAACTCGTAGGGTGAAGTTTTTTCTTCTCCTAACCAAACAGCCCCTTCAGCTGTTTTACCAAGCTTTTCTCCGGAGGCTGTTGTGATCAGGTGAAAGGTAAATCCATATGCTGAGCCCCCTGTTGATTTGCGGATGAGTTCTGTGCCTGCAATAATGTTTCCCCATTGGTCAGAACCACCGCACTGCACTTTACAAGATTTAGCCTTATGTAAATATAAGAAATCGTAGGCTTGCAAAAGCATATAGCTGAACTCAGTGTAAGAAATTCCCGTTTCCGATTGGATCCTGGCACGAACAGATTCTTTCCCTAACATCTCACCAATACGAAAGAATTTGCCCACGTCGCGAAGAAAATCGATGAACGTAATGGAACCGCACCAATCATTATTGTTTACAATTTCTGCCGCTTGGCAACCGTTGAAGCGCATGAACTTCGCGAACTGTTTTTTCTGACCATTCATATTCCGCTGAACGTCTTCAGTTGTTTGCAAATTCCTCTCTTTGCTCTTCCCACTCGGATCACCAATCATTCCGGTAGCACCGCCCATTAAGATTATAGGCTTATGCCCGGCATCTTGAATGTGGCGCAACGCCATCAAGCACACCATATTGCCGATTGTAAGACTATCGGCCGTGGGATCAAATCCGCAGTAAATGGACTGAGGTTCCTGAGCAAAAAGTTTTTCAAGCTCAGCTCTATCGGTGCAATCGCTCAAAAAGCCGCGTTTTTCAAGGGTTTGTAGTAAACTCATTTGTTAAATTATCTCCATAATCCTGTGCCGAACATTCTGTCGCCTGCGTCCCCAAGTCCTGGAACAATATACTTCTGTTCGTTCAATTGTTCATCTAAAGCAGCCACAAACACGTCAACATCGGGGTGTTGTTCTTCAATGTATTGTTTACCCTCTGGTGCTGCAACTAGGCAGATTGCCTTAATGCTGACTGGATTGTGTTGCTTTACAAGTGCTAGGGCTTCACTCAAGCTGCCGCCTGTTGCCAACATCGGATCCACCACAATCACCGTGGATGATGATAAATCTTCTGGCATGCTTTGGTAATAAAACACGGGCATTGCCGTTTCTTCATTCCGCTTTAAACCAATGTGCGCAACGCGTGCTTCGGGAAAAATTGAGAGCATACCGTGAACCATCCCTAAACCAGCGCGTAAAATTGGGCAGATGATAAAATCATTGCCGGCAAGTGTTTCAGATTTCATGGATGTTATGGGTGTTTCCAAAGTGCACTCGTGAACGGGCAGATTCCGTGTTGCCTCGTAAGAGAGCAACAACGTGAGTTCGTTTACTACCCGCCTAAATTCCTGTGTTTGAGTTTTTTTGTTCCTCAACGCATTGAGTTTGTGTGTGATCACAGGGTGATTCACGATATGAACTGCCATCGGATAATCCTTGTTGAGCTTGAGGTTTGTCTTTTGTGATGAACCCCTGTTTGGATCACAACCCGAAAGTCAAAATAGTGTAGGTTGATTCAGTTTGATTGATAATCAGTTGGTTGAATCTTTATGATGTCAATGCTGCTTCAAGTTCTTTTTGAAACTCTTCTGGTGATTCAAAAAAGGGGAAATGCCCGCACTTGTTTATAACGCTAAGATTCAAATTAGGGATTATCTCGTTATAATCACGGGCAACATCCAAGGGGATTGCATCTTCATCGCCGCAAATCAGCGTGCTAGGGCAATGAAGCCGTTGAAGACCCTGCTCCCAAGCCGGTTGCTGAATCCATTCCTCTGCCGAATGGTGAAGGGCTTCATGCACGTCCATGCTCAAGTGTGCAAGTCCCGGTTTACCTTCTCGCTTGCTGGGGGAGTAGTAGGAATACACATGAATTTGCGCGCGTTTAAAGAGAATTTCCTGCCTATTGGTTTCATCTTTTTCTTGCTTAGCTTGATCAGTGAGTTGCAAATACAAAGGTTTTTCATCATCAGGAATGCGTTGAAACAACACGTCGTCAAAATGATCTCGCCAACCTGTGCGAACACCCATGGGGCAAACAAGGATCAATCGCTCAATGATTTCAGGGAAAATAGCAGCGTAACAAGTACTCAGAAAACCGCCCCAAGAATGACCAAGAATTGCCATTTGTTCAACTTGAAGAAAGCCCCGAATATCTTCATAATCTTGTATGAATCGTTCAACCGTAAACGGCCCGGATTTAGTTGATCCAGGCGAACCGCGTTGAATCCACCCAATCGGTTTGTATCCGTGGTCTGCTATTTGTTCCCCCAAAAATTTACTCAGATAATCAGTTCCGCCGGGCCCGCCGTGAACGATTAACATCGGCGTTGCTCTCGGTGAAAAGCCTGAACTCTCTGCAACTCTAATCCGCAGCGTTCCGCCTTCAGTAGGTACATTTAATTGGTTAAACTTTATCGGGCTCATAGTTCCAAATCATTCAGCAAAATACAACTTGGTGTATCAGCGGGAAGTTCCCCAAAACTTAAACTTTTATTAGAGTACCTTGCATCATTCGTAATATTGATCCACTCCATTCCCTTCATTGGTGGGGGCGGTTGATGTAAATATTCATCAGAATGTATTTCAAATTCTGCGATGATAAGCCCCTCAAAACGATCGTGAAAAAAATCAATTTCAAATCCATTGGGAAACGTATACCGCGTTTTCACAATAGACGCAGGGCTTAATTCTATCAGTTCTTGAGCATCCTTTAGGGGGATTGCATATTCAAATTCTTTTCGGGCAATAGGCCCTTCATCTGCAGTTTTGAACATTGATTTGATTGTCAAAAAACCCTGATCACCATATTGCCTTGAACGAACAGTTAACCCAGATTCTGACAGATAACCTTGCCTGATAGCTACACCCGGAACGGATTTGATACGGGGGCATTTTGTAACTAAAAAACGCCATTCTTGTTCGTAATGGTTCATTGTTGATTAGCCTCAAATTCTAATTCAATAAGTCGTTTAACTAACAAAGGATGGGGCGGTTGATATTTCAGATTATGCTGCGAGAGAAATACAATGGCATCAGAATTTTTCCCAAGATCTAATTGTATCTTTACCACCCAGCGAGCAAGAACGGGGGACCAAGGATTCATTTTGTAATTTGCTTTCGCAATAAGAAGTGATTTTTCCAACGGCATTGTGTTATATGCCCAGCGAACTGATTGAATAAGGGCAAGTTCATTGTGCGGAGCAACGGAAACCCACTCGTTGACATAGTCTCGATGTAACTGAACTTGCTCTGGAGTGGGAAGTGAAAGTAGACTCAATTCTTCGCGTAGTTTCGATTCTTTCAATCTTAATGGAAATGACCAATAGCTTGTCATATTAGGGGGAATGATAGATTTTGCCCAAAGGGATGGGAGCAATAATATGTACAAAGACAAGAGGGTGTAAATACTGAGAAAAGTAATATTGATATTTTTCACATTAGGAAAGTTGACATTAATGAATATCAGTGCAAACAACAAACTCACCGTAGAATCCATTCTTTCAGGCGTGGAGATAATTGCTATTATCAGAATAAAGATCAGTGGTAAATTCTGTGTATTTCTTTGATCTGAGGTCCTAAATTTCTGATAAAGATAAAACCCCAATAAAGTAATGGACAAAAGTATGGGTATTAATCCCCATTCGGCGAATAGGATAACAATATAATTTGAATTTACAGTAACAGGATTTGAGATAAAAGTGCTGGTTTCAACAATTGCACGTTCCAAACCATTTTGGCCAATACCAAACATTATGTAATTTTGAAATAAGTGAAATACTGCAGTGGAGTCTTTACCTATGACTGGATCACTTGTCCCTGAGAAAGTTAAATTCCAAAACAATCCAATTCCACTCAAAAAAAAAGACCCCAGCCATAATTTAGATTTCGATAGCGAAACATCATTTTGCAAATTGGCAGAAATAATGAATAGGGGTGCTGAAAAAATACCCCCTAGAAGGAACCAAATAAACTCCGCCGACTGGTCTTGGTATTTAAAAATCGAAATAAGAAAAAGTGTCAGTGCAAAAAAAAGTGGAAATAACTTATGATGAGCAGCGTACGCAAACTGCATAATTATTGAGAACGCACAAAAAGCAATAATCAGCTGGGTGGAGGAAAAAGCGGCTTCTTTTTCTATCACCCAACCAAATAGAGGTGGAATCATGAGTATTAATATAAATATTACGGGGAAAGAATGGATGTTTTTTGCAAGAGTTCGATTGCAGCATATAAAAATTGCCAATAAATTCAGGCCAAAAAGGGCAATGATTTGAGTAATAGAATACAACCCTAATCGCTGAATATTAGAAGACCAATAAGGAACATCTTTCACAATTACTGCGCAATATATAAAGATAAAGAAATAGGCTAGAATTAGTGTTACGCGAACAATCAAGGGCTCTGAATCTAAACTTTTCAGTTCAGCCCTTACATGGTCTTTCAGATTTTGTATCATTTTGATTGTTCGTTCAATAATTGAAAATATTGACGAGCAGAATCGGACGTTTTTAAGGCCAATTGAAGTTGAGTGCGAACTGCTACACGGTTATTTTCGGCCAAATAAAATAATGCATTCTCTGCAATCACCTCAAGCTGCAAACATAGGTTCAAAAATGGTTCTTGAGACGGTACTGGCAGTTGCGACTTTCGCGAGCGGAGCTCTTTGCTGAGTTCTATTAATTCTATAATTATTGGCTGGTGAAAGTCTTCAAAACGCTTGAACGAAGCACTGCGTATGCTTCTTATCCTATCATCAATTTCACGTAGAATTTGCTCGCCTGATTGTAGCTTGTAACGATCGCGAAAGCCTTCTAATTCAATATTTGGTGAATTCCAATCTTTCGGGATTTGTGCATTTAGCGGTGAAGGGCCAATTCCTAGATTGGCAAATAATTGTTCATTCAAATAAAAATAGTCTTCCATGGTTTGGTTGATTAGATTGAACGATGCTTTTATTTGAAGTGGTGCAGCCTCGCGAAAATCATTTTGTAAGTTTTCCAGCAACTGATTCAATCGTTTTTGATTGCTCAGTATTTCTTGTTGTTTTTCTGGCACCAAAGCAACTAAGCGTTCAATATATATATCACTGAGTTGTTTTAAATCCAACAGTTGTTGATCCAACGCTTCAAACGATGCTTCAGTATTAATTGATTCGCGAATGCCGGCAACTTGTCCCCCAAGAATTATCTTCATGCCTGATAACGTTTCAGAACTCAACCCATCTGAAACAAGCACCTGTCCCTCAGGGATTTGAGATGTTGCTTCATCATCAATTCCCTGTGCCCAAGCAGACATATTCAAAACAGTTAAAAGGCAAAGTAATAGAAGTTTCATCACCAAGTATCTATCAGGAAACTGTTTGAGGCAAAACATTTATGCCATTCCCCCTTCAAGAATCACAAAGGCAATGGCAGTTTCGTTCGTGTGTGAAATTGAAAGGTGAATGTTCAGAAGATTGCGTTCTTGAGTTAATTCAAAAGCCCTGCCGGTTAGGAAGAATTCGGGGGCGCCAACCTGGTTTTTTACGATGCTCATATCACTCCAGCGAATTCCGTTTGTAAGCCCGGTTCCCATTGCTTTCAGAAATGCTTCTTTCGCGGCAAAACGGGCAGCGTAATGAATAATGGGTTCTTGTTTTGAGTCGCAATATTCTTTCTCTGATTCAGTGAACAAGCGTTCAACAGAACGCTCTGGCTGCCGTTCCAATAGTTGTTTGAACCGGGAAATTTCTACAACATCAGTCCCTATTCCTAAAATCATTCTGCATCACTTTCCAAATTTAGCACTCTCAGATCTTCAATTAGTTGTGCATCAAATTCAAGTTCTGATTCAAATTCATTAAATGTATCCCAGTCAACGACCTGTTGCTGAAGAGTTTGCGCCCGATCTAAATCATCTAAATTTAAGTACACTCTTGAAGCCTGAAGTAAGACTGTTGGATTGTTTGCCCCCAGTTCGGTTGACTTATTGGCTAGGCTTTTTGCCTCGGTGGTGAAGTTTGTAAACATGAGCGCACTTGCTAAGGAGCTAAGATTTTCTGCGATCATAGGAAAAGTTTCTGCCGCTTCAAGGGAACTTTTTATCGCCGTATCAAAATCAAACTCTTGCAAGCCGTAAGTTCTGTATTCCAGAATTTTCAAATATCGCTGAATACTTTCTAAAATGCCCTCTTCAAGAATTGTTGAGGAAAGAATAGTGAGCAACACTGTGGTATTTTCCTCAGAATATTCGTCTACCAATAGCGTAGGGTACGGAGTATAATTATACGAATCACTGGCAGATTTTTGGAGTGACACGTTGCCAGCAATTCGCTCTCGGGCGATGAAAAAGGGGCTGTGAAAATCAAAGGGTGCAGGCTTTGTTTGTAATCCTAAATAGAAAAGGGGGGCTGATTTCATTCCAAGAGTAGGAATATGAGAAGGCTCTTGCAGGGAATAACTTAGCGTTGAATTGACTTCCAGTGGTGCCCATGCGACGAGCTTTTTTTTGTTCAGCAGATTGCCGTAATAAACGCCGAGCGCGTAAACAAGTTCATCTTCTTCATTCCAAAAGCCGTGGGTGAAATCGAAAAAATCATCCAGCAGCGACAAGTCTGTCAGTTCTCCGTTTAGTTGTAACCCAAAGGCAGAATTCATTAATGCACTAAAATATGCTTCATCTAGTGCAAATTCATCTTCTGATACAAGTATGGATGTTTGCTTGAATAAGCCGTTGTATTTCGTTTTCAACGCTTCAGTAACTTGGTTTATTTTTTCGGTAACTTTTAAGCGTGTTTGATTGTCATTTTTCTGAAGCTGCAATAGTTGCTCTTTTTCAGAATAAAGCAGAACCCAACGACCGCCTCGAAAAACAAGTGAAAGCACATGCTTGCCGCTTGGGGACGGAGAAACCAAGCGTGTTGGCTCCGTCGTTAGTTGTGTTGATTGAGTGGGAGAATCCAGGGCATTGGCCCATGCAAATACATGAGGGACAGAGACAAGATTGGGGTAAGCCGAGGCTCTTAGGTAGTAAATGTTGTTCATAGAATCAACGCTGGGGGAGTAGTCTAGCGTTGATTCAGCAAAAGTCAGAACTGAACCCAAGGAGCCTTGTCCATGGTTCAAGCGTTGAATGACCCCTTGCTCCGGCATAATCGATCCTAGTTCCGAATCAAGAGCCCAGGCCATTTTCAGCGGTGGAAACACGCCTACATCGGAGAACGGTTCATCCTCTAGGATTGAGGCTGTTCGGGTAGTTGACCAATCAAACTCCTCAATATTCCAGCGCACACGAATAGTTGAATCGGCAGAAAGATCAATGTTCGAATTCATGCTCCAAAGTGCATCAGGCGAACTTGGTGCGTATTGAATTCTGCCGATCCTGTCACTCAGCTCTTTCGAGCGTACACGTTTCCATTCTTGCCAACCATACTCTT
>DAIOTT010000004.1:44425-47306 GCA_036751885.1 Candidatus Sumerlaeota bacterium | reverse complement strand
GGCCTCATGCACGGTCAGATTCTCCAGCATGTAGTCGTTGTATTCCTTGTAGAACTCCCGGGTGGGATCGTACGAAACATTTAAAAGCCCAAAATTTTGGGCAGGTGCCAAGGAGGCCGCAAGCGCAAATACCGCCAGTGCGGTTGTAAAGAGTGTTTTCTTGAGATTCATTTTAAATTCCTTTGAATTTAAGTAGAGTCGAATTATGTGGGTTTGGCCGGCGGCGAATTTCAGGTTTTGCGGTGATGCACGAACATCGACCCAGCAAAGGGTTTTTCAGTGGGTTTCTTGTAACATTTTGTTTGGCTTCCATCTTAATACCTTTCACTCTATGGTTTTTATAGACTATTAATCTAAAAAAATTAGATAAAGTACATGAAATCTTCAGTTCTATCTCGGTCAAATGCGGCGCTTCTGCGGTTCACCTCAGCCAAGGATACTTTATCAAGAACCCCAGCAATGGCATCACGTGCTTCCTTCATTACGGAGCGAATACCACAACTTTGCGGATCCAAACACTCCTCGCAAGGAAGGGGAGCGCTGGCACTTGCGCAGCGAAACGGTGCTAACGGCCCATCAATATGGCGGGCAATATCGCCGACCATTATTTGCTCGGGGCTTCGCGCTAGCACGTAACCACCGCCACGGCCCTTTTTGCTATCCAAATAACCAGCGTTCTTTAGCTCAAGAAGAATGGACTCTACAAATTTTTTAGGGAGTTTTTTTTCGTTGCAAATATCCATAATCAGCCGAGGTCCTTTCTCGTAATGATGAGCTAAGTCTAGAGCAGCAATGAGAGCGTACTTTGCTTTTCGCGAGAGCATTGGCTGAAAGGCCTCCGTGGCATGTGTAACAATCGGATCACACAGCTCAGAGGTCGCTGCAAGCCGATTTCTCGCTAAGCTCTGTCGGTAAAGTAGAGTGATTAAACTCGTGGGCAAGCAAAAAATGTATTGTCTATAGTTTTTGTAGACTCATAAGGAAAATTAGTGCGTTGTTTATCATGATTATACGATGAACAACCAATATTCGGCGGGCTTATTTCAGCTTTCTAAACAAAATAAGCCAGTCCTGCTTTTGCGCCTTTGCTACTTACGTAGCGCGTAGGCCGAACTGATGGATTTAAACAGCGCGGAAAGGATGAAAAACTTCAGGATGAACCCACTTGCAATTGATGGTAAACCAGCAATAAGGGCGGTAAACCCATGCCCCCTAGGAAGATGACCAGGGCGATGACCGAGCACAGTAACGGGGAGCTTGAACCAAAGTAGGCCAAGGCAAAATAGATGATTGCCGTGAGCAGTTACATGATGGCGATCATGCGGATGATTGCATTCACCTCCGTTGAGTTGGTGGGATCCACGGCGTTGAAGGCGAATAAACAATTGAGGAGCGTAAGCGCGCCTACAATGGCGATCCACATCATGCCAGAGCCAACATTATCTTCATGTGTGGCCCGTTCACGGTTTCGCTTAATCACGTTTTTATCGCCTACGTTATAATAACTCATCAGTATAATTCCTCTGGTTTCCTCAATTTTTGATACGATAACAACCGTTTGAATTTCATGCGCAATCGTAATTTAAAAGGCTGAGATCAAAAGAATTGATAAACAACGACGTTAATTTTATTTATAGCGTTTACCGAAAACGGTTACTTGCCACTTATGATTCTGCACTTATGGTCGGTTTAGGAAGGGCTCTTGAGCCTATGATCAGAGGATTCAGAATGGGCGATTCAAAAAACCTCTCAGGAACAATTCCATGTCGCCAGCCCTTTTTGGTAAAAGGCAAAACGCCCCCCAAGAATGAAGTTACTCACGGGAGGCGTTGGATACTTTTTATTGCTCTACGTAGTAGCGTTGAACTGGTTTTGCTGTAATGCGATTCGCCGATTACAGATTGGACTCTTGCGTATTTAATTCCTTGAGAGTAGTGTTTCCTTCAAGGGCTTTTTCTCGGTCGGTTTTGAAGATCATCATGCTGAGCACCGTGGGGATTAGGAAGAGCGTGAACACGGTGGAGACAATCATACCGCCGACGATTACTGCCCCTAATCCGCGGTAAAGCTCGCTCCCCGAACCGGGTAGAATGACAAGGGGCAGCATACCTAGTACGGAGGTCATGATACTCATCAGAATAGGGCGCACGCGGGATTTTACGCCCATGGCAATTGCTTCACGAACGGTGATTGTATCGGGGTTGAAATCTACGTCGGAGTCTTCCGCGTTGCCGCTTACAAAGCCTAGGGTTTGATACACAATCAGGATGGCATTATTCACCACCGTTCCGGCGAGAATCACAAACCCAAGGATTGTGAGTACATCCATGTTTTGCACGGGTAAGTACCGGTGAGTGCTAGACCACTCGTGAACGATTGATAAGCCCACGAAACCACCCAGCACCGCCAGGGGGACAGTGATCATAATGACCAAGGGGTAAAGCCAGTTTTGGAACAACACCACCATGAGAAGGTACACAACCGTAAGGGCCAGGAAAAGCGAGCTGGTGATGGTACCGATGAAAGTACCATCGCCCATGAGAATGCGTTGTAGAATGGCAAGCTTGCCCGCGGAACCTGCAAGCTGCACGTCCACATCAGGGGAGAACGTGCCATCGGCCCGGAAATCAGAAACGCGGTCGTTGATGATGCCGATCGCATCCTCCAAGGGCAAATCAACGGGGGGTGTGAATTCCAGCGTAACTGCACGGCGACGATCGACGTGCTTAATTTTGTCCGGCGATCGAACGTAATCCACGTTGGCCACACTCTCTAAATCCACAATGTAGCCTTCGTTTGTAGCGATGGGGGATTCGCGCAGGGCTTGCAACGGATCAGCGGAAAGTGCGCCGGGGGTGATAAGCTTTATGTCCTTCAACTC
>DAIOTT010000004.1:13379-44415 GCA_036751885.1 Candidatus Sumerlaeota bacterium | reverse complement strand
AACAAGGAGAATGCCGTCGCCGTTGGCTTGCATAGCAAGGCCTACATCGCGGCGAGTAAGGCCTAGTTCACGAAGGCGTTCATCTTTTGGTGTGGCGCGAATTTCGGGTGCAGGGAGCATAAAGTTATTAGGCTCGGGAGTGACACTGCCCGGCCCGTATTCACCAAACAAGCTCCCGAACAACGCCATGGCTGCACGGTTGATGTTATCTTGATTTTCGCCCATGAGATCGATCTTGATGGCCGAGCCCGTTTGGCCGCCGGTCCGGAAAACCGAGGGCTGGAAGGCGAAGCCAAAGACATCTGGAGCAACGGTGGGGTTAGCGGCTTCGTTCATCAGCGTTACAACATCCGTAACAAGGCGGGGATCTTCAGAGATTGCACCGTGAAATAAAATTCCGCCAAAGGTGGCCATGAAGTAATTATTCAAGGGGGGCGGTGTAACTTCCAACGGTTCCCCTTCGCTATCCACTGTTTGAATGGATTTACGCTCGTCCTTGACGGTGGGTGTCCCTCCTTCAAGAATTGTTTCCACTTGGAATTTATTCTCAGTCGCTTCCCAGTAGGGGCGAAGTGTTTCTTCAAGGCGGTCGCCAATCACAGCCATTTTATCCAGGTTATACCCCGGGGGTGGTACCATAATGCCGAAGACAATATTTCGGTTTCCTCTGGGGAGGTAATCCAACGGGGGCGTAAGTACTTTAATCCCAATAACCGTAATTGTAATGAAAAACACAACAACACCAATACGCAGCAACCAGCTTCCGGTAATGGCGTAAACGGCGTGGTAAACAAGGTTTGGAATTTGCACCAAGGGATTCCAACTGGTGGAATTTGATTTACTTTTTGCGGTGTCGTCTTTCTTTTTTGGGGCTTTCAAATAGCGTGAGGCAAGGGTTGGAATAACCGTGATTGCAACAACGAAGCTTAGGACAACGGCAGACATAATTGCGTAGGCGATATCTTGGAACAACTGGCCTGCATCCTCTTTGATCAGGAGAATTGGCAGAAACACCACCACCGTGGTAAGGCTGCTAGCCAGCACGGCATCGGCAACTTCTTTCGTGCCGTCCAGTGCGGCGCGGGCCACGCTTTTGCGCATTTCCATGTGGCGGAAGATGTTTTCAATCACCACAATTGAGTTATCCACCACCATGCCAACGGCGAACGCCATTCCCGCGAGGGACACGATGTTGATAGAACGACCTAACGCAATCATGGCAACGATTGTCCCGATGATTGAGATGGGGATTGCAATGGCGATAATGCCGATTGTTCGCAGGGAGCGAAGAAACAGCAGCAACGTGATAATTGCTAATACACCGCCCAGCAAAATGTTATCGCGAACAAGAACAACCGCTTCTTTTACATAGACTGTTGCATCGTAAACTTGCACTAACTCCAAGGTGCCGTTCATATTGCGGCTTTTGGCGTATTGCTCCAACGCACCGCCGGGCTTGTTGAATTCAGCCACTTGGTCCTTAATGAGCTCCATGGTATCAATAACGTTTGCGCCAGACTGAAGTTGGAAGTTGAAGAAGGACATTTTTTGCCCGCGAGCGCGAACCCAGCCGGTGCTCTCTTTATAGGAGAGCTCAACATCTGCTATGTCCCCCAAGTACACTGGGCCGGATTCATCACGCCGAATCACTAAACCCTTTACGCTTTCAGCATCGTAGAAGCGGCCAACGGCGCGGAGTTTATAGTTGTTTTTGCCTTCAGGCAAAAGCCCGCCGGAGAAGTTGCCGTTGCTGAGTTGAATAGCATCCACTAGGTTGGCCCAGTTTAGGCCCCGTTGCGCAAGCTCCACGGGATCAACCTTGACTAAAACTTCAGCCTCGCGGGAGCCAATAACGCCGACCTCGGAGATGCCCTCCAGCCGCTCGAAGATTGGTTTCATCCGGCGATCCATAAAGTCATACAAAGTGGAAGCATCAAAATCAGGATCAGTGGAAGCCAAGCCAATCCACGCAATATAATCCACGGAATCGGGATCAATCCCCTTTACCTCGGGCTGTGATACCGCGGCACTTGGGTAGTTGGGAACCTCGTTCAGTTTGCGTGTCACTTCAGCGAGGGCAGAGTCAATATCGGTTCCGGTTTCAAACTCTAACCGTATTTCACCTAGGCCCGCACTGCTGATACTCGTCATGGAGACAAGGCCTTTGAGTTCGCCGAGTTGGGCTTCTTGCTCTTCAATAATATCGCTCTCAATTTGCTCGGGCGAGGCGCTTTGCCAGCCGGTGCTGACGGAGATCACTACGGAATCAACCTCGGGGGACATGCGGATTGAAACCGTATTTAGGGTTAGTAACCCCGCAATAATAATGAGGATAACCCCCACCGCCACGGAGATTGGCTGCTTGATTGCAAACTCTACAATACTCTTCATTGTGTATTTATCCTGCTAAAATAAGTACTTTGTTCATGGTGAATTTGGCGATCAATTCTATGCGTATGGGGCTATAAGGCGAATGCCCAATGGCCGCGGTAATCACCAATTAATTTACGGGGCGTGTGTTGTAATCCGGTCGGTCAATCTCAGCGAGTGTTCTTTCCTCCGCTTGTATCACACTAACCTCAGAGTTAGGGAACAGGCGTTCATTCCCCTCCACAATAACACTGTCCCCTTCAACAAGTTGCGAGGTTGAAACGGCGATCTTATTGCCCTTTGCGAACAGAACACTAACCGGAACTTTTTCTGCAATGGGTGCAGCATCGGGATCAGCGCCTTGAGGCTGTACAATACGGAAAACGTAGGCACCCGTTTGGTCTTGAATCACTGCATCGCGGCTTACAGTAATTTGCTGGCTGCCGTCCCCCATGGGAACCCAACTATTGACGGACATTCCCGGCTTTATCGTACCGCCCATGTCATCAACTTCAGCAATCAAGGTGAACGTTCTGGAGCGTTCATCCACTTTTGAAATGGTGCGGGTTTTTTCAGTATTGAAGAAATCGCCCACGGCAGGGACTTCAATCGTGACCTGATTATTCAGACCGATGATGTTTTTGGAGAAGCGTTCGGGAATGGAAATCCAAGCCTCCAGCTTGCCCCGCAGCAACACGGTCATAACCGGATCTCCGGGATCAACCCACTCCCCTACTTCCAAGTGGCGCTCGGTAACCACGCCGTCAAACGGGGCGGTAATCACCATGTCACCCAGGCGAACTTCCAGTAAATCCTGGCGGCTTTTGGCCGCAAGCAACGCCTCGCGGGAGGCAGAGATTTGCGACTCAACCACACCGATTGCGCGCTCAGCGCTTACAACATCGCTTTCGCTAACAGCATCACGAGCGAAAAGCTCCTTGGCGTTTTTGAAGTCAAATTGCGCCTCTTCAAACTCCGCTTGATATTGCTTGATTAGGGATTCTGCTTCCGTGATGGAGGCTTTTGCTTCTTGAATTTGCGCTAACAGGCGCCGGTCGTCCAGCTTGGCTAATACATCGCCCTGATTCACGGTTTCCCCTTCCCGGTAGTACACCGAGAGTACGGCGCCTTCCTCGCGGGCTGCAACCTCCGCTTCAGAAACGGCCCGCAATGTACCCACCACTTTGCGGTGCGCCTCCAACGGTTCCAGCGTAACGGAGAGCACCCGCACCGGTGTTGGCCCAAACTGAGCTGCTAACGGTACGGCGGAAAACAAAACAGCCGCCGCGACCATGCTTTGAATCATTGTGTGTGTTGTGAATTTCATTATCTACCTGCTTTATGTGGTTTTATAGAATGTTTGGTGAATACTGAATTAGTGGTGAAGGGTTGTGGTTGTTGTTGTTTGAGGGATGGGTTGTTGAAAAATAACGGTAAATAAAACGTCCAAATAATTATCTAGCGGCTCCAGAGATTCATCGATCTGCATCCGAATTGTAACACCCTGCCAGCCGTTCACGATGTGCATGGCAAGTTTTTCAGCGCCGATGTGATTCGGTATTTCGCGGCAGGCTTGCGCCTCCTTCAGGACTTCGGCAAAAATCATCGTCCAATGATCGTAGGCAAATTTCACAGCCGTGTGCATGGGTGCGCTGAGGGTTGATAGCTCAAGTGCCAACTTGGCTATCAGGCATTGGTGTTGAGGCCCATTCTCTTGGTAATGCTCTTGTATGTACTGAAACCATGATTTAATTCGATTTACAGGAGTCAACGTAGAATCCTGAAAGTAATTCTTTAGAACTTGTCCAGATTCCAGCGCATGATGTTCAACAATTTGAACGCCAAAGTCTTCTTTTGATTGAAAATGATGATAAAATGAGCCCTTGGGCACACCCGCTTCGGCCAGAATTTCCGTCAGCCCTGCGCCGTTGTAGCTTTTGCGCGTCATCACAGCCGTGCCCGCCAGCAGCAAAGTCAGCTTGGTATTTTTTTTCTCTTGGGGTTGTTGTTGAACCATGAGTGAAAGTAATCCTTGTTACGGAAAGGATTAGACTGGTCGGTCTAAACGCGTCAAGGAGTATAATTGTTTTCACAACTGTTTCGTAAACTACCGAATAAAAAGCTTTACCTTTAAATTGATTCGCCACGGATTTCAAGGTTGAGCACGGATTACCACGGATTCTTCAGACTTAATCACATCCGTGGAATCCGTGAGCATCAGTGCTGGGCTATTGGTTTTTCAGACAGGATAACAGGATCAACTGGATCGTATTATCCTGAAAATCCTGTTATTCTGTATAAATAAAGAATGCCAAGCATTTTGAGTGAATTCCAATTAGTGAGAACGTGATTTGCCCATCAATATTGGCAATCGCTCTAGATCGCGTTTCTGGGAAGAACGTACATGTAATTGCGGTGAATACATTCCTCATACACGGGGCGTCCGGAGAGTATGGCAGAGAACTCCACGCAGCGTTTTCCGCGAATCAACTCTAAATCCGCGTGGGAGTAGTTGGAAATGCCCCGGGCAACTTCGGTGCCTTTTGCGGTGCAGATGCTGATGACATCCCCGGCAACAAACTCCCCCGCCACGGCTTGAATGCCGACGGGGAGCAGGCTGCTGCCTTTTGTTTGAATGGCAGCTACGGCGCCGGCATCCACGGTGAGTTTACCCACGGGTTTTACGGCGGATATCCACCGAAGGTGGGCTTTGCCGCCTTTTTGATCTTTCACACTGCGGAATAGCGTGCCGCGGAATTTGCCCACGGCAATGCGCTCTAGAATTCCCTCTGCCGCTCCGTTTGCCATTATGGTTGCCACGCCAAAGGTTTTGGCGTGTTTTGCGGCGCCAATCTTTGTTGCCATGCCGCCCCGGCCCACGGCACTCCCCCGCCCTTGGGCTAGGGCTTCAATCTCTTCAGTAACCTCATCTACTACGGGAATAAACCGCGCATCGGGGTCATTGCGGGGGTTACCAGTGAAAAGCCCCTCAATGTCCGACAAAATCACGAGCAACTGTGCGCCGACTTTTGTGGCGACAAATGCGGAGAGCATGTCGTTATCGCCGAAGGAAAGCTCCTCCGTTGCAACGCTATCGTTTTCGTTAACGATGGGGACAACGCCGAGTTGCACGAGTTTTTCAAGGGTGTGCTGAGCATTGAGAAAGCGCTGACGATCATTCAAATCTGCCCGGGAAAGCAGGATTTGGCCGATTGGCTGGTTGGAGTGGGCAAAAGCCTCGCGCCAGGTTGCCATCAGGGCGCTTTGGCCTACGGCGGCTAGGCTTTGCAGCTCAGGCAGCATGGTGGGGCGTGCGGTGAAGCCCAACTCGCTCATGCCCGCCGCCACGGCACCGGAGGAGACAATAATGAACTCCGTGCCCTGTTGCGCCTTGATTTTTGCCACTTGCCCCGCCACCGCTAAAATCCGTTCTCTGTTCAACGAACCATCCGCGCGGGAGAGCACGTTGGAGCCCAGCTTTACCACCACCCGCGCCGGCAGCTTTTCAAAGGGCCAACGAGCGGCAATGTAACCTTCAATTTCAGGATCGTTTGAAGCAAAGGTTTGAATCGTGGGTTGCACAGCAGCACTAGCCTTCCGCAATGATAAAGGGTTAGGATAACATCTTCTCTTTTTTTTTTGACCCTACACACCAGACGAGCTTGCTCACCTAGAACAAAAGTAACAAGCGAACACCACCAAAGGAAAGGCCAAAACTGAATGGCAATGGAAACCACTACACCGGGGCACGGGCAAGAGGAGTTGTTTGCCTTTTCGCTGGACGCCCAAAGCGCCGGCGCAAGAGCCACCACCTTTACAACCGCCCACGGCACCGTGCGCACCCCCTGCTTTATGCCAGTAGGCACAAAAGCCACCGTAAAAGCCCTTACCCCCCGGGACTTACGGGAGCTCGGCAGCCAAATTGTTCTGGCCAACACCTTTCACCTGCACCTACGCCCCGGCGAGGCAATCGTGGAAAAGCTGGGCGAGCTTCACGGCTTTATGCGCTACTTTGGCCCCATTTTGACTGATAGCGGCGGCTACCAAGTGTTCAGCCTGGCAGACTTGCGCAAGATAAACGAAGAAGGCGTGGTGTTTCGCTCCCCCGTGGATGGAGCCCAGATTAAGCTCACCCCCGAGCGTGCCATGGAAATTCAGCGCACCCTTGGGGCGGACATCATTATGGCGTTCGACGAATGCCCCAACGCTAAGATGACCGGCAAAGAGCTCGCCGATTCCACCAGCCGAACCCTGCGCTGGTTGGAGCGCTGCTTCACCGTAACGCTAAAGCCCCACCAAGCCCTGTTCCCAATCGTGCAAGGCGGCATGAACCCCCAACTGCGAGAGGAAAGCGCCCGCCGAACCTTAGAGCTAGTCCCCAACGCCAAAGGCTACGCCGTCGGCGGCCTCAGCGTGGGGGAAGACCGCCAAACCACCTACGGCATGCTGGAACACTCCATCAGCCAGCTCCCCACCAACCGACCCCGCTACTTCATGGGCCTCGGCACGCCGCTTGACCTTATTGAAGCCGTAGACCGCGGGGTGGACATGTTCGACTGCGTTCTCCCCACCCGCAACGCCCGCAACGGTCAGCTTTTCCACCCCGACGGCCCCCTGAACATGACCAACGCCTGCCACAGCGGGAACCCAGACCCCATTTGGGAGCTGGACGACTCACCCCTCATGCAGGAAGGCATCAGCCGCGGCTACCTGCACCACCTCTTCAAACAAAAAGAAATGCTCGCCGCAATTTTAGCCACGCAATACAACATCCGCTACCTGCTGCGCCTGTGCGAGGACATGCGCCGCGCCATCATGGAAAACCGCTGGGAAGCCTTCAGGGATGAAACGAAAGCACGGCTGCTGAGCAAGAAGTAACGGCAACCCCTGGGTACGCGGGTCTCTGTACCCGCTAAGGGGTTTTGAAGACAGGGGTGGTCTGATTGGTTGTTTTTCATGCAAAGGCGCGGAGAGTTTTGGAGATGGGGATAGTTTGCGCTATTCGCATCATTCAGGAGTTTCGGCAGGAAGGTTGCCATCATCGGGACTGAGGTAGTCCCAGTCATAACGCACTAGGAGACGATACTGGCCGACAACGAGAACGCCTTCAGATGCAACTTCGTATCGCAGTTCATTCGTTTTTGAGTCTTTCAGGTCGATTCGTGGACAATCGTTGTCGATTGTTTCGGCCATGGTTTTCAGTAGTTCTTCAGCCGCCTCACGATGGCTGACATCATCGTAAAGTTAGAATCTAACTGATGCAACCTCCTCCTCGGATGCAAATCTCCTTGAGCGCATAGTACCTGTAATTTTGAGGCTGTATTGTTCTGTTTCGCCAATTTCACCATCGGGTGCGACTTCAAAAAAAATACCTGTGAATAGATCAGGCTGAGCCTTGAGAAGCTCAGGCAGCGTCAGTGCCCTCTTATCTTTTCCTTGACATGCGGTGCGTATCGCCTCCTCGAAACCATCAGGGAATGCAGGGCGGTCGTAACGTTTCGCCAAGAATCGAGCAAGACGACGGGAATACTCACTTGAGATAAAACGTTCTTTGTCAGGGGCAAATTCTGCCAACTGCTTGCGGGAGAAACGGAATCTAGTTTGATCCTGAAAACGATAGGTCTTCTCTAGTTTCCGTTCATTAACCGGAAGGTCGATAAAACGAATCGTCTTCTGATTTTCCGAGGTCCCAGTGACTTGCACGCCAAGGATGACTTCGACAAAAGGCTCATTCACCCCCATGTTCTGAACATCGCAGGTGTGACTGGCAAGCGTAAGTATGCCGCCATGTTCAAGAGCATTCAGTATATCTACAAATTCTGGACCGTGGTCCTTTGCGACCCGATGTGCAAGTTCGGAAGGAAGAAGGCTCCCTTGTTGCCACCTATTGGCTTTGATTTGAATGACAACTTCGTTCCAGTCAGGCGTACTCATGAGAATTGGCCGCCTTTAGTCCACATCTTGGAGAGCGCGAAGATTATTCTCCAAATTTGATTCCTGAGTTTCCCAACTCGGCAAAGTGCCTCCCATAGCGGAACGCCAACGTGCTGCCTTTTCGCCGACCAGAACGACATCGCGGTCCTTATTTGAAAGAAGTTGAAGTCGACTACTAACCTCCTCTAGAACAGAATCGTCAAGCAGTTCGTTGGAAAGAAGACCGACAATACTTTGATGGTCAGAGATGAATGGGACATGTGCTCGTTCTCCTAAAGGGCCAAGGCTGTATCTGTTCCATTGCTCTGCCAATTCGTAAACTTTCATCAATCGCTGATGCTTCGAGACTTCTACGTTACACGAATCCTGAGAATTTTTCCAAGCGTAAACTGTTGGTCGAGTGATTGCAAGCACCCGCGCCGCGTGAGAATTAGTGAGAGAAAAGGATTCGATAATAGTACCCACTTGGGCGGAGAGGCTGGGCATTGTTTTAGGTAATTGCTTCTTATCAACCTTATTTTTATCAGTCGAAACGATATAATTCGACGTTTGTTGACGAGATTGGGATCTATGCTTACGCAAGAAAATGTCGTAAGTCTTATTACGCCGTTTCCCATGAGTGAGTATAGAATCATTATATAGTAGTGTCTCAGTCATTTTTTAACTCTCCAAATAGCCTTGGCTTTATCCGTAGTGCAGGAATTGAAAAACAACTGGAGTGAATGGTTGAAGCTTCTTAGATGCGTAAAAATCTGATCAAAATTGAATTTCTCGGTAATTGAGGTGAATCGATCAAGATCCAAAAGCAAAAACCTTTCATTATTTTCGAGTACTTTAGCCACCGTTTTTGGAATAGTCAGGCCAAGAGGATTCACTCCAAATGGCAAAGGATTTTGATCCTCCATATCACTGCATCGTACGGCGAGCATACCATCGGAAACATCGTATAGGCGTTCAATGCTGGTTTGGTGATCATGAAAGTCAGTAATATCTTTCAAATCGCCACCAAGAAGCTCTGAGCAAATCCAAAACGATGAAGACTTGGAACTGTCTAATGTCATCAGATTGACGTATCTTAGTCCCAAACGTCTCGTCTCAATGTAGGATTCCTTAACTTCCTCGGAAACTACCCTTAAAGCGTGGGAGAAAATTTTCTCGAATTCGGAGAACTCACGATGGCAACTTGTTTGGAAAGCCAGCTTATCATCGGCGATTGTCAAAGAAAACTCTTTGCTTTGGTGGATGAATACCCAAGCCTTCTTGTTTTTCACTTCGAATTTGGGAGACAGATTACCATCCTCAGAGGCCCGCAACTCATCAAGATTGATGCTTACGTTTTGATCCTCAGCATCTATTCTATCCAAATAACCCAACTTGCGCAGGGCCTTCGTGATCTTGTCGATATATTCAGCGATCTCTTCAACCGGGTTAACCTTCAGAACCGCAAGCACATGAATGACAGGAGGATTCTCGTATTTTTCGTGCTGGGAGGTCGTGTTTTTTTCCTGGTAACTGATACAAATAGAGGCTCTTTACACCTCTTTTTACAGTACTTGGGCAAGACTTATTCCGTTTGGCATGAAAGATTAAAACAGTATTTTTATCTCAGATTGAATGTGTTAACAAACACCAAGCTGCCAGCAATTTGTATGGATTATTGAAATTAATGGCCTTAACATACTCTTGCACGGCTTCCTCTCAGCTCATACATCCAACGCCCCGGAAGTGCTCAAAGTTGCGCAATTGCGTCACAACGCTGGAAAAAAAGCTTGGTTTATAGGGGAATTTTCTTAAGGACTTGTTACCGGGCCTCGTTGGCTATTCTTATACCTTACAAAGCCTTCGCCTATAAAGTATACGCGCCACTTGAACCCGGTTTTGCAAAAGACGCAAAACACCGCGCAAAGTTCACACTTAGTCTCGCTACCATTCCCGGCGTTAATCCCAACGATCCAAAATCAATTTCTGCCTTCATCAAGGCAAAATCAGAATAATCCCGATTGCTTTTCAAATCCAATCTTCCCCCCTTTGATTTTCTAAACCAATTAGAAATTAAGGCTTTCATTGTGACAACATCGTTTTCAGATTCAACTTCTTGTGCGGCGATTCTTGAGGGGTTGGTGACGCAGGGGTATATTGTGGTGCCGAATTTTTATTCGCCTGAGGAGTTGAGCGAGTTATTGGCGGTGGCGGTTGAACGGCGGGAAGAAAATCAGTTCCGGGCGGCAGCCATTGGGAAGGGGCAAGAGGCGCAGCGTAAGGCTGAGATTCGGGGGGATTTTATTTATTGGCTGAGCAACGATGATTCAGCCCCTGCTGTTCGGCGGTACTGGGATTTTATTGAGGAGTTGCGCGTGGCGATGAACCGGGCGTTGATGTTGGGCCTGTTTGAGTATGAGGGGCACTTTGCTGCTTACCCTGCAGGGAGTTTTTACAAACGGCATTTGGATTGTTTTCAGGATCAACAGCGGCGGCGTGTAACTACGATTCTTTATTTAAATGATCAAAGTTGGTCGGCTGAGGACGGCGGGCAGTTGCGCCTTTATACGGACTCAAAAGATGATTCGATTTTTCTTGATGTACTGCCGAGGGGGGGGACGTTTGTGGTGTTTTTGAGTGATGCATTCCCGCACGAGGTGTTGCCTACCCAGCGCGAGCGGCTTAGCCTTACGGGGTGGTTTTGCCGTAGGCCAATTGGCAACGCGTTGGTGTTTTGAGGGACAGTAACAGCGGGCGGCGAAATGCGAACTGCACTCATTACCCAAGGGATAAGGTTTTCATTTACAATTCATCAATTTATCCTTGCTCAAAAATAATGGAGTAACCCAATTTGAAGCATAGGTTATGCTGAGGTCTTTTTATGCGAATCAAGGGTCAATCATTAGGGATAAATCCTTTTCAAGGTGATGTAATTCCATCCCTTGTCCCCTTGTTTCAAAGGGTGCGTAGTACGCAACCTTTCCCGCACCCTGGGAATACAAAAAGTCCCTTGAAATTTTGAACTCTGGTAGGAAAGAAGGCAAAGGCCTTTGGAGCAAGTTCAAATGCGTCGCAACAGGTGAACAACTGTGAAGCAATATCCACGTCTTCCTTGCGGGAGCTCTTGAGGCCACAACCTTCATGGCATCTTGAGCGATCTAGCATCTTTCCCATTCAGAATAGGGACACTCCACTACTTTAAACTTCAACTGTTAAGGATTCCTCGGTTTCGGGGTGAAATAGGTGAATTTTTTGAGTGTTAACGAGGAGTTTTTTCGCTTCGTTAATGTGAACAACGGCATCGGGGCTTAGGCGAGCGGTGAATGCGTTTTCACCGGTTTTGAAGTGAACGATTAATTCCGAGCCCATAGGCTCTGCAAGTTCTGGTGTCGCCATGATTTCTTGGTAGGAATGATCATTTGCAACATCAGCAGGATCATAAAAACACTCCGGCCGAACACCGAGTATAATTTTGCGGGCTTCACCTGTTTTACCCTGTAGCAGGTGCTGGTGTTTTTCATTTAGCTTCAGGGTGATGGAACCATCTGTGAAGGATAAGAGGTTGTCTTTCAACGTGAGGGTGCCATTCAAAAAGTTCATGGGTGGTGTGCCGATGAAGCCTGCTACAAACTGATTCACAGGTTGGTTGTAGAGGGTTATGGGATCGGCAAATTGCTGAACAATGCCATCTTTCATCACAACAATTCTATCGCCCATGGTCATGGCTTCAACTTGATCATGAGTGACATAGATCATGGTAGATTGCAGGCGTGCGTGGAGTTTGCTGATCTCTTGACGCATGGTGACACGGAACTTGGCATCAAGGTTGGAGAGGGGTTCATCGAAGAGGAAAACTTTTGGCTGGCGCACAATTGCCCTGCCCACGGCAACGCGTTGCCGCTGCCCACCGGAGAGTTGCCCGGGCTTGCGTTTGAGTAAATCTGTTAGGCCTAAAATCTTTGCTGCGTTCTGAACCCGTGTTTCAATTTCAGCCTTAGGAAATTTTTTCCACAGTAAGCCTGAAGCCATGTTGGCGTATACATTCATGTGGGGGTAGAGAGCGTAGTTTTGAAATACCATGGCAATATCGCGGTTCTTAGGTTGCACTTCGTTGATGATTTGATCGCCGATCATGACGGTGCCTTTGCTGATGTCCTCAAGGCCAGCAATCATTCGCAGGGTGGTAGATTTTCCGCAGCCGGAGGGGCCAACAAAAACGCAAAACTCTGAGTCCTTTATTTCAAGGCAAACATCCTTCACGGCGGTAACGGTTTTGTTGTAGATTTTGCAAACGTTGTTCAGCGTAACGGAAGCCATTGATGTAATATCTTCTACTTTCGCGGGAGTTATTGTGGGTTTGCTGAGCTTATAGAACTTCTTGTAAGCTTACATGCCCACAGGTGAAGATATGGTGCAGAACAAGGGCGGCTGCACCTTGTGAACCAGCTGTTTCAATCATGTCACTCACAACAACTTCAGTTTGTGCCAAGGCTGATTTTAGTGTATACTTTGGAATGGAGGTGTTGAGGACTTCTTGAAAAACATCCAGCGAATGGATGACGCGTCCGGATAGAATAATGCGTTGGGGGTTGTACAGATTGATGACGGTTCCGATGCCCATGGCGAGGGTATCAGCAAATTTGTTGAAGATTTTTTGGGCCTTTTTATTTCCTTCTCGGGCAAGCTGGGCAATCTCAGCGCCTTCCAAATTCCCAAGGCCTGCTTCATTTGCTAATCGGCGCAAACCCGCACCGGAGGCCACATTTTCCAAGCATCGTTCCACGCCCGTGGGCCAAGATTTTACAACGTCGCCCAAAGGGATTTGGCCAATCTCCCCGGCGTAGCCTAAGCTACCACGTACGATGTTACCATCCTCAACAATCCCCATTCCTAAGCCTTCGCCGATGTTCAGATTTAGGAAGGACTTACACTTTTTGCCAGCGCCAAACCATAATTCAGCAAAGGCCATAGCGCGGGCATCGTTCTCAACAAACACCTGTGTCCCCAAGGCTTCGGAAAGCTTGCTGGCGAGCACTGTGGAAACTTCCATGGAGCCGCCTTCAATCTGCAGAGGAATTAAGCCGGGTATGGCAATACCCGCTCCGGCTAAGGGGGGTGTATCGGGATGCCGAAAAGTTGCATCCATGGAATCCAGCAAATCATAAATGAAGTTCAAGTAATCGTCAGCCGTTTGAAATTTTTTGCTGGGGCGTTCAAGCTGGTATAGAATTTCGCCGTTTAGATTAGTGATTAGGGCAACGGATTTGCGCTTGCCTATATCAATCCCCAACACGCTTGCGGCTTTATCGTTGAGTGACACAGGAATCGGGCGGCGCCCCATGGGTGATTCGCGGGCCTCGGATTCAAGGGCAAGATTTTCAAGCACCAGTTCATCCACTAAGCTGGAGACGGTGGGTAAATTGAAGCCAATTACTTTGGATATTTCCGCGCGGGAAAGCCCCTCTTGCTCGCGGATGCAGTTGAGCACTTGGTGTTTTCGGAGCATGCGTTTTCCGGCAGAACGACTTGCAGGGGATGAAGTATCCGGCACAACAATCAGGTCGGGATTTGTTCTAATCCCTTCCAATACTTTTCGCCGTGGCGGATTGCTTTTTGTATTGCTGCCAATGATTGCCAAAATTTTTTCCCTTCATGTGTTTCTGGTTTATTTTTACTGATTGTTTAGAGTGAATGCCAAATTACCTGATCGCTATATAGTGGCTGTCAGTAAAGTATTTCTGAATAAAGTATGTTCAATGGAATCACTAGAGTGTTCAACCACCAAAGGAATTGTTGGCTTGTTTGCTTGTAAATACAACCGTAAAATTAGTGCCTGAGAAAATGGAATACAACGTAAATGAGTCAGGAGAAGTTTTTCCAGATAGTATTGAGAATAATGTACCGCAACATGAATGGTTATGAATGCCCGAAATGCTGTGGCGGAACATTGTACGCATTTCGGGCGTTGGTTGAAAGCCCATACAGGTTTTGGAATAAGTTTTTGAGCTATTGATTTGAATGGGTCAGGGGACTTCATTCTTAGGGAATAGTATTATTGGAACGTATTCCAATCAGTGACACTGGTATTGACTAGGTAGGATGCATTGAAATTGCTGTACCCGAACGTGAAGTTACCGCCGACGGAGGACAATGAGCCCTCTTGAATGCCGATTCGCCAACCGGCAATTTGATCAACATCAAAAGTGGAATCGCCACCAGCGCCCACGGGTGCTTGCGGGAACCAACCAGAGGTAGAGCCAAGGTTTACGGTTGACCAACTGGCTGTTGTGGGAGCCGGAAGACCAATGGCAATGTAATCACCTTGTAGATCAACCAAACCAACGAATAGATTGCCGCTGAATGTTGGGTCGCCGTAAACATCAATCAAGATATCTGTGTTACCGGTAAGATCTTTAGGGGTTGCAAATGAGTGGGAAATAAGTGATACTGAAAATGACAAGGATGCGCCTAGGGTGTGTGTTCCTTGAAGGGCTGGATCAGCAACGCCACCGGGTCCGCCTGCGGAAAAATTATCCACAATAACACCACCACCTGATGATGCGTCCGCTGTTCTGTTTTGCGCATTTGCGGTTGTATCAAAAATTGCGAAATCCTCTAGGGTTGTTGTTGGTGATGCTGCAGGGGGTGTTGCTAATGTGTAGGTGCCCAGTGTGGTTTGATCTTTGGGGACGGAGGAGCCTTCATCTAGGTATACAAAACTGATTGTGCTGCCCAGGCCGCCGGGGAATGAGAGGCCGATATCGCTACCAACAGGTAGTACTGTGTTGAGTGCGATGGAGAACTCCAGATCAGTAGTGGCACCGCCCGGGGCAAAGGGAATGTTTGAAGGCGTGGCGCTAAAAATGCTGAAGGAACCTGTGCTTTGCCCGTAAACTGTTGCACCACCAATGAGTGTATCGGTGCCAGCTCCCAACCCCAGAAAATTAAATCCTGTCAAGGTTGGTGTAGTCAGCGTGTCACCATCGCCATCGATCGCGAAAAATTCATTACCGTCAAAGGCAATAGCGTTATCGCTTTGAAGGCGCACGTAAAGGTTATCTGCATCGTTAGCCAAATAGATGGCAATAATATCTCGCCCATCAGCGGCACTGTCCCCTTGGGGATCAATAATGGCGGCGGGGACTTGGCCGTCCCATTCTTTCACGTCTCCATCCACGGTGATACCGGGGGCCCATACTTGAGCGAAAGCGATTGTGGGAAGGCTAAGCATTAGTAGGGCTGCAAATCGAGTGTGGGTTTTCATACTAGTGTTTCCTTTTGAAGTGATTTATTATTATTTTACTAATTTATTAAGTGATAGAAAAACAATCTCCATTCGATTAGTCAAGTGCTTTAAGAAAGAACAATAGGGAAAATAGTCATTTTATTTTCTGTGCGTAATTTCCCAGCGTAAGCCAATTCCCTTGCTGGCCTTCATTGGCAAAAACAAGGGGTTTTAGCCGGGAATCCGGCGGCTGTACGCAAATCTTGAGGGAAGAATCTTGAAGGGCGCTGAGGGAAAACTCACCCGCCAGTTGTTCAGTAACAATCGCCGGTTCACCCGGAAGCAGGGAGCTTAGGGAGTACTGCATGTTCCCGGTAAAGTGGATATTGCCTGATGAATCTTGTACGCTAATTTGCAACGGCCAATTCCCATAGAACGGCGCAACACCGTGATTTTGTAAGGTGATTCTGAGCGCCAAGCTTGATTCTGTTAAAGCGGATTCCGCCGCTTGCACGGTAATTTCATACCCCAAAGATCGGGAACCCTGCATTGCGTTTGCGAGTTGTGCTTCGGAAAATGCCCCTTCAAACAACTCGTGATTAATTAGCCAAGTCGCGTGGGTTTGTTGAACACACTCAAAAAAATCTTGAGGCGAACCTGAAGGGGAACTCCAAATAGTTGCTTGATGAGCGGGAAGTACTTCTCCGCCAATTGGGAAGTGCTTCCAATGCTCGGAATACCCAAACCGCTGAAGCCGTGGAACAAACATCCACTCGTCTGGACCAAGGGTACCTTCCGTAAAGGCATCATCATGGAAGCCGATGCCGTAGGCGGTAAAGTGGTGAACTGGTTCGTAGGAAAACGAATCCTGCGATACAAGTAAGGGAGTTTTCTCAAAGGCTGAGGAGAAGGCTGTTAGAATGCGTTCTTGTGTTTGCCGGTTTGCCATTAACTCATCCAACGGCCAAGTATGCCATTCTCCCCAGAAACCTAAAAACCCCATCTGCCAATAAGCCAACCGCGAATCACCATCGTAGTTGGCGCCTAGTTCTTGGATCAATTGCTCCATGGCATCAACAAGAGCTGGATGGTTGTAGTTTGGCGCCTGTCCCCCACCGTGTTCGGTGTAGGGTGTAAGCGTCAATCCGGAGTCCAGAAGGTACTGAGGGACAGAGGTAGAATTATCTGGGTAGTCTAGGTAGACACGGAAGATTGCCTGATTGCCGCGGTTGGCAATTTCCTCCAGCTTTGGCTCTAGCACTGCCCGGCAATTGAATACGTTTGGTGCCGGATGTAAATCTGCAAACCCAACGTATTGATATTCCATAGAGTGGGGGAAATGATAGTTCCCCGGGTAGGGAACAAACCCCTTCATGGGATTTGCTGCAGGGGCCTGGGCATAAGGTAGTACAGCTTTTAAGTAGAGCGCCTGCGTTTCGGCAGGCGGTGCCGTTAATGACCACAGTGTGGAAAGCATAATGAAAGAATATATCAACTTAGCGTACCAATCAGGGGATTTGCGATGGAGCAATTTTTCCCTAAACTACCAGATTATATAACGGCTTAATTTAGGTAATCAATGCTGCCACCGGAGCGTAGCACATCCCCATTTGAGATGGTTCCGTTGGTGGGATCATAAATGCCGTTTTGTGGAATAATTGAATCATTATCAGCCGGATCACCAATCAAATCAAAATCTTGATCCGGCCCCATGGAGCGCACAGTCCACCCTTCTCGCCCATCAAGCGAGAAACTTCCTACTGATGTGTAGCGATCCGTGTAGACAAAATATCTGGGTACCTTGCCAAAAAAAGCGGTGAAGTTCTTGTTGGGATTAACACTCAGCTGCGGCTCTTTAGCCTGAAATACATCGTCGGCAATAGAAGTAAGGTACGCGACGGGGCTGGTGATTAGGTGAATCTGCTGCTCGCCAACTTTACCATCCACAGCAACCCACCAAGGCATGGAGTTATTATAATCTACGGTGTACATTTCAATACCAATCGCCAACGTACGAAGATCCGCCTGTGCGCGGGAAACTTTAGAACGCGTTTGAGCTTCAAGAAAGTTGGGGACGGCAATTGCAGCCAAGATGGCGATAATCGCCACCACGATGAGAAGTTCAATTAACGTGAAAGCGTTTCTTAGGTTGGTGTGATTGTAATTCATGGGGTGAAATCCTAGTTGGTAGATTGGTGGGCGGGTATTTATTTTGACACTTTATTATGTGCTATAAAATATCAGGTAAGTCGCTTCTGTCAATTTGAAAAATCGCCTAATTCTCATCTTCACCTAACAAAACGGATTGAATAAATCTTGAGTGGAAGATTTAGTGATTAGCTCAGTTAACCAATCAACAGTTAGGGCCTTGGGCGTGGGGCTGTTTTGGCTAATAATGGAGCGAATGAGTTGTAAGCCAATTGTGTTGAAATAGTGGTTATTTTCCTCACGGGTTAAGGAGGGTTTCGGTGGTAGAATAGCTTCGCCGCACATTTCAATTACGCCTACACCTTCTGCCTTAAGCTGTGTTGTGGGCGCCTGGGTTCGGTAGGCAGAATGGCGAAGAGTTAAGATGAGTGTAAACTCATTTGCAACTCGGTTCAGCAAATAATTTGCGGTGGAAAAACTTGGTGCTAGGCTTTTCCACCGCTCAAGAAACGCTGCGCTAAATTCCGTGAGCTGTTGCTTGCTCCCCTGCAACCGCACAGCCAAGGAGGGCCAACGAAGAACTTCCCACAGTACGCCATTTGTGGAACCCCTTGTAAGCGCCTTTGCCTTTTGAATGGGCAACTGCAAGGCAGAAAACACCTGAAAATGCTGATGAGCTAAAACCGATGCGCCGGCCCATTCAATATCGCTGTTTGAGGCAAGTAAATAGCCGTTTGTTTTGGAAATAAATTCCGCCGCGCACGCCAGTGATTCGCCGTTCACCTGCATGGGCGAATGGGTACGCTTGTTTACTACAAAGTGGCCGGGGTGTAATGGAAAGGGGGTAAGGTGGGCAAAGTAAGGAACGCCCAACAAGGTAAATTCAAACACACGAAGAAGCTCCTTACCGGGAGCGCCGATGTTTTCATAGCACAGCGGGCATTTGGGTAAGCTTGGGTGATTGGGTTTTTGGTACCCTAAGCGAGAATAATTTAATTGTAGTTTTAGGGGAACTTTGTACTCATGATCGGGAAATTCAAAATACTCATTTGGCTGATTCAAGTGATTGAAATAGCCTACCCGTTGGCTCCAGCGGTGAAGCTCGGCAAGCGGCCCATTTAGTGGTTGATCATTAAGGGATGACAAAATTTCCTGCACTTGAGATTGCGTTAACAAGCTGTTGCCAAGGGGTTGTTCAGAATACTGTGTTGCGGGGGATTTGCTTTGTAGGCTCATCGTGCTTCAACTTCCCCAAGCCAAAGAATACCGGGTCTTGAAACGGGCCCGCCGCTGGGGGGCTGATAAATGCGTAAGGACGTTGCGGTTTGTGTAGGGAACACAAACTCAGAGAACGGTGTTTGCTGTGGGTTTGAATGAACAGCAAATGTTTTCCATTCGCCTGAGGGGGTTTCTCTACCTTGTATTTCAACCAACGACGAAGTTTGATATTCGCTCCCTTCCAGCGCCCACCAAATTGTGACGGCCTTAATTGCTTGTGGATTCTTGAATTTAAATTCTACCCAATGGGATGTTAAGGATTCCTCACTCGCCCAAGCGGCATCTACCCAATCCAACCCGCGGGTATTTGTAATGCCATCAGTCAAAGGCTTGGTATTGTACCCAAAATAACTTGCATCTACTAGTACTTCACTCACCTCAGAGCGCAGCAAACTGCTCCCTTTGGCGAGAATTGTAACAGGGATTAGCCAACGCTTTTGTGCTTCCCCGTTTTCATCAAAAGTGAGAGTAATATCGGTGGAGAGGTTTTCCTCTGGCTGATCCACATTACGAGAAACGTACAACGCGTAGGATTGTAGCGAGTCGTCTTCACCGATTATTTTTTCAAGTGTTGCGCTCACAAATCCTTTAAGATCGGCAGCTTTTAGCTCAGCATTAGTAATCCCCGATTTGTTGCTGCGGAATTGGATCGTACGGCTTGCCTGCTCACGAACGAGTAAGCGCTCTGGTAGTGAAAAGACTTCTGCGGTGGGCCTAATACCAAGACTGCGGGTAAAATAGTAGGCAGATTTTGATGGATCCGCCGCGCGGATTGTAAAGCGAATACGGTCCCCAGCAGTGCTTTCTTGTGGGAGAGGAATTTCAATCGTTTCCTGAGAACGAAGTGTTCTTTCGGGGAAACCTTCAACCTCCAGGATCAGGGATTCACCGGCTTGCATTTCACCCGCGGAAAGAGTGAACGATTCCCCCATCACTAGGTACCTTGGCAATGTGGGTTGATTGCCTTGTCCGGTTGACTGCTCCTCTAATAGGGCCGCATATTGGCGCAGTAATGAGAATGCCCGATTGGATTCTTCCGAGTAAGTCTGCTCAAGAGTTTGAGCCGTTCGTGTTGACCATTTTTGACAAGCCACAGCTAACTGAACAGGTGTTGCCGATTCAAAGTCTTGGCGAATCTCCATCAGTTGGCCCGCAGAAATCATTTGGTGCCGATGCCATTTGTCTGCTAATTGAATAATGAAATCACGTTGTCGTTCAATCACCTGCTACAAAGATGTTGCATCTTGCTTTAACAGCTGAATGGCTAAAACTTCATCCTTGGCAAGATCAACGGGCAACACCTGATTATTCTCATCTGGGAACAACCGATCACCCGTGATGAGATCAAAATAGGCGTAAGATGAATTAGAATCTAACAGTTTAGAATCCACTGAGAGCTGAAAGGATAAATCCAACTCCGTGGGATTAAGAAGAGTGTAGAAAGCCTCATCCACGTTGAGCGGTTGTTCACGGAATACACCACCACCCCAACGTTCCAGCAGTATTCCCTCTTGATTAACTGAGGCAAGAGGGACGGGCTCCCACCCGGCGCGAGTCATAAGCCGTTGGGGCTCCATGTAGCGTAAGAATAAATACCGATCTGCGTTGTATAATTCTGGATCTTCCCAGTAGGGATCATCCGCTGCATTGAAGGAGAAGAAACTGGGCCAAAAGCCAAAATGCAAACAGTAACGGAAATACCCTTCAACCTTTTCGCCCCGGAACTGCTTGAAGTCCAGATTTTGCAGGTAACAATAGGGCTTTTGTGCGCTCATGGCCCGAATGTAGGCAAGCTCCTCCAAGGGCGGCGGATTTAGATTAGCTCCGCTCCCCCAATTTGTTTCAATGCCCATAACATCCAGCCATGCGGCGGACCAACTCCACTGATAAAGGGCCGTATTTGCCATCAATAAATCGCCCCGGCGATCCAATCGCTTGCGGGCTTCTGCAGCGAATTCAAAGTTTTGAAACATAATGACTTGCCCCACTTTACCGCTGCGGGCCTCAAACGTAAGTGGGTAATCGGCAAACTGGTAGTACTCACGGCGGAAATCAAAATCCTTTGAATCCCACCCTTCAAAACTATCTAAATATAACCCTGTCACTTGTTCTGCATCCGTATTTCCAACGGAAAAATCGCCGTTCGTTATTTCAAGCTTAGGGCTTGTAACGGAATGGATAAATACTTCACCAGATGTACATTGCATTTCAATGCTGTGCACGTTCTGCCCGGAAATACTAAGGGTGAAGGCTGTAAACTCACGGGTAGGGTTTACAATTTTTTCCTCGCCGCCGAGGCGTACAACAAGTTCAGAGTTTTCTGTTCCGGAAAGTAATAATTCAACTTCAGCAGTACCGGAAGTTGGGGGAAATGTTTGTGATAAGCGCCCTCCCGTTTTTAGCCAAGCAGCCCGCCCATCAACACCGATGATTCCATCAGTTAAGATTGCATCACCACTCCAGTAAGCGGGCGCACCCTGCACACGTTTACGGTATAAATCCAAATAAGGGGCCCAGCTATAATCAAACGCATTGCTGGGATTTTCAGGTGTTCGCGGAATTTCTACATCGCTGTTGGTGGGCACTCGGGCGCCGACAGCCCAGGGCGTAACAACCCAAGTATGTAACAATTCATTGGTGGCATTAAATGCACCGGAGCCCCGCACGGCAGACTTTATGGGATGAGTACCAACCAAGGCATTCTCTAACGTTTCAGTTGTTTGCGGAAGTGACGGTGCAATATTTATGTACTTTACAACGGGCTCACAATAAACCAAGGACTCTATGTTGTTGCGATTATTATAAGAAACGGAAACATTGGGATGGTATTCGTGGTAAGAGAACGCAAAATCCTCTGGTCTTGAAACATGGTCAATTTGCGTAAACGGCATCCAGTTTCCTTGAATGTCTGTTCTATCAAAAAACGCCTCTGGGTTTTGATCGTAATAGCATTGAAGCATTTCACGAAAACCGCCGGTAGCATTGAATTTATAAAACACAAATTCAAACGGAACTTCATCTTGAAATTTTTGGGGTAAATGACTGACGGCAACCTCAAGTGAAACGATCATGGAGTTGCGTTTTGCATTCCAAGATATTCGGTGAATTCTGGGTTGGTCTAACGGAATGGAAACAGCGAACCCTTTGTCACCCTGAAGCAAGCCGCCAAATGGTAAGCGAGACATTGAGCCCGTGGAGCCTGCCGTGGTCGGAAACGTCCAGCTTAGATCTGTCACCGAATCGGTTTCAATAACCTCCGTTGGTGAATACAACCACTGGTTTTGTTTTGTTGTAAACGGGAACTCCAGCATTAGCGTTAGGGGAAGTTCTTGCCGAGCTTCATCTGTTGAATCATTCCGCAGAACACCCTTGATGCGCATTTGATCATCGGCCTCTTTGGTCCACTCAGCGGTAATGCTAAGGCCTTCATGAAATCTGCTTGAATGGGAAAATACGTTATCGGTAATTTTCCGAAATTCCGTTGAATCATCCTTTGCCCAAGGACTGTTTTTGGGCTGAAGAAGAATGGATTCCAACGCCTCAGCGGCCACAGCTGAACCAACAACGGCGGATTCATCAGCCCGTTCCGTACTAACGTATACACCTTCTTTAGGAATCCACTCTTGCAGGCCAAACCTAGGTGTACCGAGCTCAAAATCACCCAGTACAAATTGCTGCTGAGCTTGCACACTAGGTTCAAAGGCTTCGGCCGTGAAGGATAAACTTAGAACAACAATCGTAAGCTTCCACGTGTTTTTTTGGAATAAAGAATGACGTTTCATTAGTTCCCTTTCCCCTCAAAAATTGCAACACCTTCATTTGGAAATGCATCCACGGTTTGCCATTGATCGTTCGAAATAAAAACCCAAAACGAGAAGGGTGCATCGGCCTTGATTCCCGCTCTACTTCTGGGTATTTCATAGGTTATACCATTCGCAATCGGCGTTTGTTTTAGGTCTGCAACAGCCTCCCATTTCCACTCATCATTAGAAGCACCTTTGAATTGATTTAACTTCAACCCTTCCACCATAAACTCGGCCCCTGCTTTATCTGAAGTGGCAAATCCTGTTCTGCTGTTTTGATCTACATCCAGAAAAATTTGCACCGTGCCAGCTGTTAGTGGTTCCTTCAACTTCAAGGAAACCCGCAAATAATCCCCAACGATTGCAACATGCAAATCAGTTAAGTCGTAAGCAGCACCACCGGTACCATCTTCAGGATCCTTGAAGTATTGCTGACGGCTTACAGGGGAGGAAATTTCACTCTGTGTAGGCGGTTGATTGGTGCTTTCAACTAACGAAGAATTTGCCGTATTAGAGTCAGCGGAAATAAGGTTGTTATTTGCTGAAGTAGATGAGGCTGTTGCCAGTGACACTAAATCAATTGTTTGCCAATTTGAATCTTGCGTCATTGCCCAAAACCCTTTTGGTTTAGCCTTCAACCCCGGAATGGTGAGCGTATGGTAAAACTCTGCGTTGCTAAATGAATACGGAGCAGTGCCAACCGGCGACCAATTCCATGCGGTTTGTTCACCGCTGTGTTGATAGAAAATATCGCTTTGAACAAAATATTCAGCCCCAACAATTTCACCCGCTGAATAGCCCGTTGAGGAAATTCCGTCAGCATCAATAAAATACATGTAACGTGCAACGGCTGCGGAATCAATTACGCCAGCAACCTTCAGAGTGGTGGATAATATATTCTCCTGCTGGGAAACAATAAGGCCAGTAATATCAAAATCTGGATTTGCAGGATGATTTGCTGAATCTGTAATAGAGTAAACTTGAGATGCTGAAGTCCCTGAGGCTGAAGGCGCCGCTCCCTGATTTTGAGGTTTAGGAATTTCTTTTCCTTCAAGAAACGCCAGAATGATTTCCCGATTATACTCACGGCTTAATGTTCGTTCTACGTTGCCACTTTCCATCACAATCAGCGTAGGGGAGGAGTGAACGGCATACTTCTTAAATACCGGAAAGTCATCGGCGTTGTTGGATGATAATCGGATTGGCGTATAATTCTGGTGAATGGTTTTTTGAATATGTGAATCTTGAAGAACGTTTTCCTCGTATTCAAGATCAAGCGTTGATCCGGGAATTTGAAAGTAGAGTAATTTTTTCCCGCTTGCATTGAGTGTTGATGCACCGTAGGGATTCCAGTCAACTTGCTGGGCGTTGATCGCTGAATTGAGAAGGCTAAATCCTGTAATCGCCATAATCATGCGTTGATGTAATTTCATAATGCTGTTGCCTCGTTTGCGATAAAATACTCGTTCACTTTTACCCCTTCGCCAATGCTAACTTCCCAGCTTCGTAATCCTAAATCTGCCATTGATTTTTGAATTTTTTTCACTTCATTGGTCGCATAAAAATAAAATGACCCACCCGCACCAGAGCCGTTAATTTTTCCGCCTAATGCCCCGAGCTGAATTCCGCACAATAAGTATTCATCAATCTTTGGGTGTGAAACGCCAAGAGCCAGTAAATTTACCTGATGGTCGTTAAGGTATAATCCCAAGTCTTCTGGTTGATATTCGCTGTTCAACAAGGCAAATGCTTTTCGTGTGATTGCCTTGTTTCGCAGGTTTGCTGCAAACAATGGTTGTAAGGTAGAATGGTTGTTTGAATCATCAATCGAATGCTCATCTGCGGTGGTAAAATCTACGCCGAGGGCTTCAACGGATTCCCGAATGGAGCCAAGCACACCGTTTGTATCCTTTGGGATTCCCGAATCTACGAGCAAGAATTTGCCCTTCAATTCAGGCAGTTTTCGCACCTCAAAGGGCGCTTTACAATCCAGCCAAATAACACCCCCCAAGGCCGTTGAATAATGATCCATGCGCCCACCGGGCGAATGAAATTCCACCACCTCAGACAAATAGGCAAGTTCTGCAATTGCCTTCGGGTTGCTTGCACGCTCATCGCCTGCGGCTTTCAACAGAAAGGCGCACCAGGCAACTTGAAGTGCTGATGAACTTGATGCACCCGCGTTGATCGGAATTTCGCTGCTCACCTCAATGCAATACCCATGATCCCACTTCAATCCTTCCCGGCGTAAGACATTTGCCGCCGCGGTGATGTAATCGCGATTGTGAGTGTACTGATTTTCTTGATTCGGATTTAGCCGAATCATTTTGTTTATATCCCTTAAATTCAGCACAAATTCAGGCGCATCTGTCACGGTGCCAACAAGGGTAATCCGCAGATCAATGGCGGCTGCAATAACCGGCAAACCCAAATAATCCTGATGCTCACCAAATAAACAAATGCGCCCGGGCGCTGAGGCCTCGATTGTTGTATGCTCCTGTTTGCCGTTCATTAGATTGGGCATGGTGCAAACCCCTTCAAATCAATAGGTTTTTGTTCCCTGATAGATTGTTCTGCAGCTAAGGCTATGATAAGTGAACTTCGGCCCACTAGACCGTTGGCAAAGGGCTCTGCTCTTGTTTGCCAACACCGAATAAAATCTCGGCGTTGTGCTTGAGAACCAATATGCCCAATGCCCTCGTTATCTGCCCACATATCCAGCCTTACATTCTGAAGCCCCTGCCCTGCACCGCCAAAGCTTAGGCGTTCATCGCGGTAGGCAACAATCTGCCGACCGCTGCTGCTGATGGCACCAATCTCTAGCCCTTCAGGCATTACGTTTTCAGGGCGAAGATACATGCACAACATTAGGGCTGCACGGGCACCGTTGGCGTACTCCACGGTCACAATTGCGTGGTCCACTGTATCGATCGATTCAATTACCCGGGGCGGATCTGGGCAGTAACTACAATCAACCTCGGCCCCAGATTTGTAAACATGTTGACCGCCGCTTGCAAACACCCGGACGGGTTCGCTATTGATAACCCAGTTGAAAATATCAAAGTGGTGACAATCTTTTTCAACAATTGTACCACCCGTTTTTTCCTGCGAATAAAACCATGGTCGCTGCGGAAAACACTGGCGGAATTCCTTACACCACATGTAGGTGACAGGATGATCTTTCTCGTGACCAATCTTCGCCATACCGCGATAAAGATTACTATACCGATACACTAGGCCGATTTGCAAAAGCCGATTCGTTTTCTTGGCATGAAGCAAAATTGCATCGGTATCTTCCATGTTTGTTGCAATCGGTTTTTCCAACAGCAAATCACACCCGGCATCCATTGCCTTGCATGCAACTTCACGGTGCAAATAATCGGGTACAGCAACAACGCAGGCATCGGGTTTTCCTTCCGCCAACATTGCCTCGCACGAAGTAAAGTGGGGAGGTTTATTGCCGCGCCACTCAAACTGGTGCGTTCGTGTTTGCTCCAAACTTGGGTCCACGGTTGCTACAACTTCGCAACCCTCCAAAAGATTGAACCCGCGGGCGTGGCTGCTCCCCATATCTCCGAATCCGATTACCGCTATTCTACATTTTTTCATGCTGATTATACTCACTGGTGAATTTAAATTAATCATATACTTAGGTAGTAAATTTAGTCTTGTATAAACTATTGCCAACACAGCAATAACTTACGATTTAGCCTTATTGATTACTTCAACCCCGTATTTGCGACTCCTTCAATAAAGTACCGCTGACTAAAGAGAAAGAAGATCAGGATGGGGACCACGGAGATGACAGCGCTTGCCATCATGACGGGCCAATCGCTGCCGTATTGCCCTTGCAGGAATGAGAGTCCCGCTGTGAGCGGAAATTTTTCCATCGTATTGAGGAATACTAGCGGATTGAGCAGATCATTCCAGCTTGCCATAAATGTAAGCAGCGCAACAGTTGCAAGTGCCGGCTTGGATAACGGCATATAAATTTGAAACAAAATCGCCCCAGGGCTTAAGCCATCAAGCATTGCCGCCTCGTACAAATCCCGGGGAATCATGACATAGAATTGGCGCAGAAGAAATATATAAAAAGCGCCCCCAAACCACGCAGGCAACCAAAGGGTTAACTGCTGATCAATTACACCCATTTTATCGTACAAGATAAACGTCGGTATAATTAAGACTTGGTAGGGAATCATGAGTGTTGCAAGCATGCCAACAAACAACAGTTTGCGACCCGGAAAGTTCAACAACGCTAAAGCATACGCCGCCATTGAGGAGGAGATAATCATTCCTAAAACAGTTAGCCCACTTATCTTAACACTATTCAGCAGAAATGTACCCATAGGGACAGTGGTAAATAGCTTGGTATAGTTTTCCCATTTCAATGTTTCAGGGATGAGCGTAGGCGGGTAGGAGAATGCGCCTCCCGTGGTTTTCAAGGAGGTGGAGATCATCCAAATAAACGGGAAGACCATTAAGAATGCACCCAAGCTGAGAATTAGCACCGGAAAAATTAACCTTGTGTACTTCCAAACAGTTTCACCCAAAAGCTTAGGTTGCGGATTATGATTCATGATTACCCATCCAAAATCGCTGAACGGCAAGTTGCCCTAGAATCACCAAAAATATCAGCAAGAACAACATTGTGCCAATTGTGCTGGCATAACCCATTTCACCATTCGTAAAGGCACTTTTGTACAAATAATAAACAATCGTCATGGTGGAATCTGCGGGGCGCCCATCGCGAGCCATAATAAATACTTGCTCAAAAACTTGGAATCCGCTGATGGTAGAAATCACCACAACAAAAAAAATGACCGGTGCAATAGAGGGAACCGTGATGGAAAAAAACTTTTGTACAACATTTGCGCCATCAATTTCTGCCGCCTCGTACAGGGACTTTGGAACACCCTGCAATGCTGCAAGAAAGATCACCATATTATAGCCCAACCCCTTCCATACAGTCATGATCATAATTGCAGGCAAAGCCGTGCGCGGATCGTTCAACCACGCAACGGGATCTGGGGGGGACACGCCAACAAACTTAAAGCTGCTTTCAATCACATAATTCAAAACGCCGTAGTTGCTATCGTAAAACCAGGACCACACCAGCGCGATTGCAACATTGGATGTGACAACCGGGAGAAAATACACCGAGCGAAAAAACGTTTGCAAGCGCTTGGGCGCTACAAGCAACACTGCCAACACTAAGGAAAAAAACACGCCGGTAGGCACTGTACCAATTACAAAAAACAGTGTATTGAAAAGGGCTTTGCGAAATAGTTCATCACTTAATAGCCGTTCCCAATTCTGCAAGCCCACAAACTTTGGCGTACCAATACTGTTCCACTCAAAAAAACCAAGCATCAATGAAAACAAAATTGGCCCCACCGCGAATACAACCAAACCAATCATGTAGGGCGTGCATAGCAACAACCCCCAAAGCCGTTCTACCTTGTAGAACGCCGAGCGATACACACCGCTGTTAGCCTGTTGCACGTGCGAACTGAGGGACATAGTGCTTATTCTTTCTCAGCGTTTTTCTTTAATATTTCATTTACTTTTAATGTGGCACTTTCAAGAGCAGGTTCAAGCTCCTTGCGGCCAAGCCATACCAACTCCAACTCGCTTCGAATTGCGGATTCCCATTTTTCAAAAGACTGCGTAAAGGGCATTGGCCGGGCTGTTTCCATTTGCTGCAAAATTAACGGCTTTCCTGCAACATCACCAGAAAGGTAAACAGGTGAATAGGCAACTTCCTTTAGGGCAGGGATTGATGTACCTGATTCACCAAGCTTTTCTTGATACTGTTTTGAGGACAAAAACTTCACCAGCCTCCAAGCAGCTTCTTTATCTTCTGTATTGGTATAGATCGCATTACCCAATCCGTTTACCGGTGCAACGCTTACATCACCTTCGGGCAAGGGAGCAACATCCCACTCAAATGTATCCGCCTGGCTGAAGGCTCGCATCATCCAACTTCCTTCGCTGGACATCGCAAGCCTGCCAGTCAAGAACATGTTGCTGCCAAAGGTGGATGCTTGCGCGGTACCAGGGGACACACGGTGCTTCGTCACTAAATCAGTCAGGAAGCGCAAGCCCTTCACGGACTCCGGCGTATTCAACAAACTCTGCGTTCTATCGGCATTCAAAGAATCTCCGCCCGCTTGCCACACCCATGAAATCCAATGAACTTCTTGAGACTCAAAAGAAGCCAAGTACCCGTAGGACTCCATTCGCCCGTCGTTATTCTCATCAACCGTAAGGGCTTTTGCCTTCTCAAGAAAATCATCCCACGTCCAACCCGGCTTTGGGTATTCCACGCCGTACTGATCAAACAGGGTTTTGTTATAGAAAATCCCAATCGTGTTACAATCGCGAGGAAGAGCCCACATTTGCCCCTCCTGTTGGAACTGTTGCACAGGAACCGAGAAGTAATCATCCAAGTTCACTTCTGCATCAGCATCAACAAAAGGCTGCAAATCTACTAATTGATTTTCCGCTACATAATCGTAAAGATAAGTTCCACCAAGAAGAAACACATCGGGCGCCGTTTTGGAGGCCATTTGCGCTTGCAACTTTGTCCAGTATTGCGACCAAGCCGTATATTCAATTGTGACTTTTATATCGGGGTTCGCTTTTTCAAACTCAGCGATGAGCAATTTTTCTGCTTCAATTTCCTCAGGCAACCCCCAACGCATGTACCGTAAATTAATCTTCCCGTTGTTGTTTTCACCGGAAGAACAGGCAAGAGATAATATTAACACAGCAAGAAGGAATGTGGCAACTAAGGGCTTGAGATTCATGTGCTAAAATCCATGGAGGGATGCGAATTTCTGCAGATGATTGCGAATCGTTAGAAACAATGCAAGCATTATTTCAACAATTTATTATATACCAAACAAATTACACCGCACGAATCCAGCATCTCTTCGCCTCACAGTAGGTAAAGCCCTTCTCCGCAGCCAGCACCCCAAGATTCCCAGCAGCGCGCCAGTAAATTTGCCCCGAAACACCTTGCAATACGCAGTCGATTAATTCCACCGGAACAGGCGTCGCGGTTGCGTTCGGGTTTTGATGCACATCAACCCAGCATTCACCGTTGCGGGTGATGCGCGTTGCAATTGCCTGAATGATTTGTTCCTTAGCATGATTCATCAACGCGCAGCCTGTAAACTCCGCATTTCCAAAATGCGCTTCAATCAAGGGAAATTCCAGCGAGCAGGGGGTTTCGACCTTAAATCCGTTATGAAATGCTTCTTTATGTTGAAGTTCCAAAAAGAATTTGTTCCAATGGGGGAAATCGCCCCAGCAAAATGGGCGAATGGAATTCGCTTTCATGGGCGAAGCTTGAACATCGCCTGAATATTGCGCCGGTTGGATTAGTACTTCTGTTCTCAACCTAATCATACTGCCCGGTTGCTGCGGGTGCTTTTCAAAATTAAACTTAGAGTAAAAAGATTGTTGGAAGGAATTGGGCTCCACATTAAGCTGAAGCCAATGGCCGCCGCGTGCATCAAAATTTTGCAGGGCAAAAGCCATTAAATCTTTTGCAAACCCCTTACCCCGTGCGGAAGGCCGTGTAAATACGTGGGCCAAAATCCCAACTCCCTTTGATTCCCATAGGCAGGAAGTTGAAACCAAAACACCGTTCACTTGTACACAACAAAACCGCCATTCCAACCCCTCTAACATACCACAAGCGCCGCGCTTGAAATAATCCCGCACGTGCAAAAGCCAAACAATACCTTTATGGCCAAGCAAATCAATCAACGCTGACTGCTCATCAGGGGAATTTCCCCGTAGAATATGAAACTCTGGCGCCGATGGCATTAGGGTTGTACCCGTTCGGCCCCGGCCCAAAAGGAAGCCAACGTACGCTGAAGCCCCTCATCAAGATGCACTTTGGGCGCCCAGCCTTGAGCCCGCAGTAAATCACTTTTACCTCGGGAATGAACAATATCTCCGGGCCGCGGATCAGCATAAACGACCAAAGACTTACTGCCGGAAAAATGGATAACTTTCTCTGCTAGCTCGGTAATCGTGAGCGAGGCGGAAGTGGCAACATTCATCACCATGGGCGGCACAATTTGGGCCGTAGCTGCCAGCACATTCGCCGCCACAACGTCCTCCACAAAAACAAAATCACGGGTCTGCTTGCCGTCGCCGTAAATTGTAATCGGCGCATTTTCCTTAGCCTTGTCGGCAAAAATTGCAATCGCCGCTGCATAAGCCGACCGCGGATCTTGGCGTGGGCCGTACACGTTGAAATACCGCAAGCAAACCGTTTCCA
>DAIOTT010000004.1:0-13369 GCA_036751885.1 Candidatus Sumerlaeota bacterium | reverse complement strand
CGCATGGGTTTCATCGTGAATGGGCCGTTCTTCAGGGCCGTACACGGCTGAGGTGGAGGAAAACACTACGCGATGAACGCTTGCTTTACGCGCGGCTTCCAGCACATTGATTGTGCCTTGAGTATTAATCACCTCAGTAAGTTGAGGCTTCAGCACAGATTCCGGCACGGAAACAATCGCCGCCAAATGGTGTACCACATCAACCCGCTGGCAAAGCTCTAATAACATCGAAGCATTCTCCACGCAACCTTCAACAAACTCCAAATCCCCTGAGATTGCCTCTAAATTCTGCCGATGCCCCGACCGCAGGGAATCTAGCACAATGACTTTCGCCCCTTGTTCTGCCCAATAACGCCCAATGTGGCTCCCAATAAACCCAGCCCCGCCGGTGATAAGCACTCTTTTTTGACTCATAAAACAAAATCCCATGCATGGTGTAAAGTACCAACATTCAATATATTTCAATACTTTATTTAGTCTTGCACTTATGGCGTCAATAGGGTATTCTAACCAAACACCCTATCTCAAGATTTTATGTAGCATCGTAATCACGAAGTCGAGGAGATACTCAACTCTTCAACCCTGCACTATCATGCACCGCAACAACCCTTAGAGTCCGTATCAAGGGAAAGGTAGCGAAGACCCCCATGAAGAATTTATCTCATTATTCTGGCAGTTAATAGCAGAAAAAGGCAATTGTCATGTTGATTTAAATGTGTTTTCAATTGTGATGCATATCTACGTTAGAGGAATATTTTCATAGAGAAAATTCAAATTTTATAGTGAAATCAAAAAAGCGAACAAACATGGTAAATAAGGTTACTCCAAAAGCTGATTCGATTCCCTCGGTTGAGATTTTTTTACCTCTCCTATTGTCGAAAATAAATTTAATCATTATTTCACATTTGTGCCAAGCGAAGATTTTATCAACGAATTTAAAATAAGAATTGGCTCTGACCCGTTCGAGATTAATTTAGATCCCATTGAAACATCTATTTGGAATCCTGATATTTGGATTCAATATCTTTCATTTATTAATTTTCCTAAAAATAATTTACAGAGTAACCAACTAATTTCCTTTGAGGAGTTTCTTAGTGTTGTAAGCACTTTAGATATGGAAAAAATGGAAAAATACAACCAAGAGATTTCGTCACTTTTTCAGGCAAACCCATTAAACCCTAATCTTCATTTACGTGCCGCTATCCTACTTGGTTGTTTTGCATTACAAGAGGGAGAAACTTCTATAATCAGCAGCCTGAACCATTTGTAGTAAATAAACCTGGCACTCCAGTGAGTTTCAATGTAATAAGTCCTGGCTTTTGGGCAGAACAATTTCAACGCTATATCATCCAATCATCTATTACAACACATCATATATTAAAAGTACATTATAGTCTAAAGTCTGATGCTTTGATCTACAGGACGAATAGTCTTGAGTATTTTTCAGATTATAAACTTTTTCCACTACTACGAAAAGAGATTTTGATGCATTATGATGATGTTCCAAAGTCAGATTATAACGGTCAATGGTACCTGTTCGTGGGGGAGTTTCCTGAATTAGTTCCACCTGGTTTTATTGTTACTTTACCCTATAATCATGATCTTGACTTTGAGGGAAACCAAAGCTTCTCGAAGCTCAAAATGTTCTTTCAAACAGGGGCACCTGCAGGAACTGCATACGGAATTAAATACTATTTCAATCTTTACCAAATAGATATACCATTCTTTCATCAAGTGATGGGTGAGGTTATCACCACTATTGCTCTAAATTCGTCATTTGGAACTTTTCTCATCATCAATTCTCGGCAATTTAATGACACTGAAAACAGATTATTGAAATTAATTGATCAATTCTCCGACTACGACGCAAAGACTCTCTATCTAGTTATGCACTTTGCCAAAAACAGACACCTAAATGTATATAATATTGCAGAAGAAAAACTTACAGTTCTTAGCGATTCAGCATATTTTTAATTTGTTTTACGTAATACTAATCAGACGATCAACTTTGACCTCGATTATCACCTAAAAAAACTGAAAGAGACAAATCTAAGCCCAATCACCCTGTCATCTATTTGCGAACTTGCAGTAATGTATTATATTTATAACGGACAAGAAGAAGAAGCAAAGTACTGGTCTGATTTCGGATACAGTGTTTATTCATCAACAGGAATTAATTCAAAAATTCTTTACTACCACCCCACAAATCAAAAGGATCAAATACCAGAACTTCTCTTTGAGCATACACAAAGATACCATAACAAATCATCATTTGAATTGAGCTTTCTAATTTCTCAATCTGAAGAATTCTGCGAATAGCATGGCCTAGGTGAAAGAAGACTTGAAACTTTAGCAAAAGTCTATCCAAACGGAATTAAGAAGTATAATAACTCAGTTACACAGTTACCCACATCTGGCATATTATTAAACAAACACAAATTAGCCTCTAAAGTTGCACCAGGATTTGAAGAAGGAGATATCTTCGTTTCGTTGAATAACATTGAAACGCTCAATATCGCTCAGCTATATGCAGCTAGGTTTATGGCTGGCGAATTGAAGTATACCGTTCGTTTGTATAGGCCCTCGGTAGGTGAGTATTATGACGTTACTGTTGATAATCCTGTTGGCAAGACGTTCGGCTTCTTTACTGAATATACAAATAATTGAGATCTAAGGAGAAATTCTTTGAATTTTTTCCTATTCAATCAGCCATACCTATCTCCTCGACTTCCCTACCGTGCTTGCTCTAGTATGTCCTAAGAATTGAAGTATCATCAACTGCCGTAAGAATGGACTATTTGAGTGACAAATCAACAGCGATTAGCGATTCCCCACAAGCGCCCTGAAATTCTGGCTCCCGCTGGCACATGGGAGGCCATGATCTCGGCCGTGGAAAACGGAGCGGATGCCGTTTACTTTGGTTTACAAACATTTAATGCCCGCATTCGGGCTGCAAATTTTCGGTTGGAGAATTTATCCCAAACGATGGCCTATTTGCACGAACGGGGCGTGCGTGGTTACATCACGATGAACACGCTGATCTTCCCGAGCGAGCTAGAGGCTGCAGCCCGGGCGTTGAAGGCCGCAAGCGATGCAGGGGTGGATGCAATCCTAGTGCAGGATGTTGGCTTGGCGTTGCTTGCTAACCAGCTCGCCCCCCCGTTGCCCCTGCACAGCAGCACACAAATGACGATTACCGGCGCCGAGGGCATTCAGGCGTTGGAGGCGTTGGGCATTCGCGTGGAGCGGGTCGTGGCAGCCCGGGAAATGAACCGGCAAGACTTGGCCCGCATGAAACGGGAAACAAATAAGGAAGTAGAGGTTTTTGTTCATGGGGCAATCTGCGTCGCCTACAGCGGTCAGTGCCTGACAAGCGAAGCCCTTGGCGGCAGAAGCGCAAACCGCGGCGAGTGCGCGCAAGCATGTCGTTTACCCTACGACCTGATCGTAGACGGTGAAACAAAACCTTTGGGCGATGTAAAGTATTTGCTTTCACCAAAAGATCTTTCTGCTTTTGAGGATATTGGCGACCTAATAGAAGCTGGTATTGCAAGTTTGAAAATTGAGGGAAGGCTTAAAACACCGCAGTATGTTGCAGCAACCGTGCAAAGCTACCGCGCAGCCGTGGAGGTTGCCATGAGCGGCGAGCAACCAAAGCTAAACCCCGAGATCGCCAACAAGCTGGCTATGACTTTTAGCCGCGGCCTAACTGGTGGTTACTTGCACGCAACAGATCACCAAGAAGTGGTAGAAGGGCGGTTCCCCAAAAAGCGGGGCTTGTACTTAGGGCGAGTGACACAGTTGTACGGCAACCGGGTTGAAGTGGATGTAGAAAATTCCCTCAAGGCGGGGGACGGAGTTGTGTTTGATGCCGGAACACCAGATCAAGAGGAAGAAGGCGGAACGGTATTCTACCTGATGGATCAACAGCAGGTTCCTGTGAAGGAGTTTATTCCTCAACCCGCTGAGAGCAAACACCTGTTGTTAGAGTTTGGCGCTGGCCGTGTTAATGTTCATAGAATCAATGTGGGGGACAGGGTTTGGAAAACGAGTGACACGCGCCTTGAAAAAGAATTGGAGGCGAGTTATGCGCCGGGCACGATTCACCACCGCAGACCCGTGGATGCAATCGTTACCGGAAAGCCGGGAGCACTGCTGGAATTGCAACTCATTGATGCTGATGGGCATGCAGCGGTTGTACGCGATTCTGAACCTGCGCAAGTTGCCCTAAAGCGCCCGTTGAATGCAATGGTTGTGCGTGGGCAGCTAGAACGCCTAGGCGCAACCCCCTTAGAATTGCGCGGCCTTACCCTTAATCTTGAAGGGGATGTAATGGTACCCATGAGCAGGCTGAACGAGCTAAGGCGATTAGCCGTTGAAAAGCTTTTGGAAGCCCGCAGAACAAGTCGCTTGAACCGAAGCGTGAACATGGGTGCCCTTCAACAGTTAAAGCAGGCGGCCCGCAACGCAACCTTTACAACTGATGACCAGAGCACCCCCCCGCAAGCGCGGCTATCAGTGCTTTGCCGCAACCTTGCTCAAGTGGAAGCAGCCGTTACCTTTGGCGAGGTTCATACAATCTACACGGACTTTGAGGATATTCGCCTTCATAAAGAGGCTCGGGAAATCATCCCCAAAGGGGAAATCCGGTTTGTGCCGGCAAGCATTCGGGTGATCAAGCCCGGTGAGTCTGGCTTTGTACGAGTTCTGCTTAAGTGCGAGCCAGATGCCATAATGGTTCGCAGTCTTTCAGCGTGGGAAATCCTTCGCCATGAAGCGCCCAATTTACCCTTAGTCGGCGATTTCTCCTTGAATGTCAGCAATCAGCTTTCAGCTCACTTACTGCGCAGCAAAGGCATATTCCCTCTTACACCGAGTTACGATTTGAACATTGATCAACTGAACGATTTGCTAAGCAACGCCCCAGCGGAATGGTTTGAAGTGACAGTGCACCAATACATGCCGATGTTCCACATGGAGCACTGCGTGTTTTGTCGGTTCCTGAGCACAGGGACAAACGTAACAAATTGCGGCCGCCCCTGCGAAAGCCACAACATCGCCCTGAAAGACCGCATGGGATTTGAGCACCCCGTGAAGGCTGATGCCGGTTGCCGAAATACCGTATTCAATGCCACAGCACAATCTGCTTCAGCATACATGCGCCAGCTGTTAGAAAAAGGCGTGCGGATGTTTCGGGTTGATTTGCTGGAGGAAGATGCCGAACGCACAGTTGAGGTTCTTTCGCGGTACCTACCCGTAGTGCGAGGCGAGAGGGACGGAGACCGCCTTTGGCGTGAGCTAAAAGCCCACAGCAAGCTTGGTGTAACCCGCGGCAGCCTTGATCATGAGTAGGCGAAGGCAGGCCAGGCGTTTTTTGCTTATTCGGAAACACCATAACAACCTGCTTATTCTTCAGCAAATAACTTCCCAAAAAATCTCTTCAGTGTCACTGACAAATCCTTAATCACACTTTTGTCCCTACTGCCTCTTAGTCGCCACTGCCCGTAGTTCCTCATGTCCCTTTGTCCCTTTTCGTTACTAATGTCGCTACTGTCCCTTTACGTCCCTTATGTCCTTTCAATTTACTAAAGCAGCCGCACCACTTGTATGAACTTCCGCTTCCCCATTGTTTTGCAAATAAAAGCAAATTCGCCAAGCGTGATAGCCCACTGTATCAAGCCAGCGAACGGCATCCAGATATTCCAATGCAACATCTGGGTTGATTGTACCTTCCGCAATTTCATGCAAGATAATAGGTCGCTCCTGATTTCTCTTTTCCCGTAAACCTAAACTGTGCTCTTGTAGAGTTTGAATCATTAGAGTTGGTTTATTTACCCTTAGCGATTCTGCGGCGTGTTGCAACAGCGTTACCGTAGCATTTAGCGAAGGCTGAATGCGTGGCGTTTGAATTGTTTTACCGAGTGAATGCATGTTGTTCAATCGGCTAATCAAGCGTGTTAAATGTTCAATGGCATGGATCTGATTTTCCCGAACATGTGAGATTGAAGACTCACCATTCACGGCTGGGATTTTTGTTAGGAACTCCGTAATGGCATCCAAAGATTGTTCAAGGCTCATGGTTGATTCTGGCTTAGGGGTGTTATGTGAAGAGCTAAGTTGCTGCTTAAATTCTTGGATAGATTGCAGGGTAATCTCCTGCAAAGCACGGCGTGTTGTCTCTAACGCAACCGCAGGGACATTGAGGATTGAGGGATCAAGATGACGTGTAATCTGTGGGTTAGGATCTGGTATGAGACGCTCAATTAATGCAGCAAATTGTTCAATAAATGGGAAGAATAGAAGAATGCCGATAAAGACGAACGACGTATGAAACGCGGCCAAACTCATGGCACCCGCTTGCAAGCCAGCGTTTTGCTGAGCCCATTCAATCCCCCATAAAAATAAGGGCAGCAGCACTAAAGCAATAAGCCCCGTTGCTAAATTAAATACCACATGTGCTGCTGCCGTGCGCTTAGCGGAAACGCTTCCGCCCATTGCCGCAAGTGCCCCTGTCACTGTGGTGCCAATCGCTGCACCAATAACAAGAGAGGCCGCTTGTTCAAAGCTAATGGAGTTTGCATGAAGTGCGGTAAGCGTTGTAGCAATGGCCGCGCTGGATGATTGCATAATGATTGTCATTAAAATCCCAATGATCATGAGCAAAAAATGACCGAACAAACCCGAGGATGGCACCGAAGTAAAATTGATTGTTGAGGAGAACTGCCCCATCCCCTGTTGCAGGGTTTCAATCCCGATAAAGATCAACCCAAACCCAGCGAGCGCTGTTCCTAAAGGCTTCACACTTCGTGCGGCTAATAGGTGAATAAAAGCCCCAACACCAACTAAAGGGAGTGCATAAAACCCAACGCTAATTTTTAAACCCAGAACGGAGACAATCCACCCTGTCCCTGTTGTGCCAAGGCTTGCCCCCATTACCACACCAATGGCTTGAGAAAACGTAAGCAATCCGGCGCTGACAAAACCAATCACAGCAACCGTTGTTGCGCTGGAGGATTGAATCAACAGCGTTACAGAACAACCCGCTGCTAAAGAGTTAATCGGTTGACCCGTAAACCTAAGCAACGCTTGCCGCAAGTTATCCCCGGCAAAGGCTTTCAGCCCATCCGTCAGCATCACCATCCCCATCAGGAACAACCCAATTCCGCCCACTAACTTGAAGACCATTTCCATCATAACTACTGAACTCCATTGATGTTAGAATTCAGTGAGTACACTAAGAGGGCAACGGGAGTTATGATTCATTTAGGTGATAGAACGCGGAGACGCCGAGACACAGGGGCGCAGGGAAGGGAAAGGGAAAGGTTAGCTAATGTCTTTGATGAAGACAAATGTGCTAGATGAAAACTCAGGGTAATGGCATCAGCACGCTTGTGTTTTCTCCCTACCAACTCTCTGCGACCTTGCGCCGTTGTGCCTCTGCGTTTTAGATTGATGGATTCCGGAACTGAATATCCCAAAGCCCCGTGAGGATGTAAAAGGCATCGGTGTTTTGCAGCAGACCGTTGAATGCTTCCTGCCCCGGGCCTTCAGCCAGCACAAGGGTGTAATCGTTCGTGTGTGTAGTGCCCACCCAACCGATTCCTGTGTGATTACCGATGACCTGTCCCCAAATGCCGTTGGGATTGTTGTGCTGATTGTGAAGCTCTGGCGGAAGCGAGTTCGTAAATGTTTGAGCCAGCGTTTGGGCTTCTTCCATGCTAAGTTCAAGGCCTAGCAGAGTGTTGAATACCTGCTGCACTGTATTGGGTTGAAAGCCCACATTTTTCAACACATCACGGATTGCACCATAGCTTGCTTTACTTGGCGCAAGCCGCTCAAAAAACTGCGTGCTACTGGCATAACGCGAGCCAATGCCATTGAGCCCTGGATTGGCATTCCCATGATCTGAGGTGACAATCACAAGTGTATCGCCAGTGGCACGGGCAAATTCAAGTGCCGTATCAACCGCATCGTCGAACGCCAATTGATCCCATATAATAGCGGCACTGTCATTTGCGTGGGCCGCATGATCTACACGGCCCCCTTCCACTTGTAGTAAGAAGCCGTTGCCCGAATTGGCAAGGTGCTCAAGGGCAAGTTTCGTCATTTCTGAAAGGGTGGGCACAGTGCGTTTAAGCTCTTCGGATTCCCGTTGATCCACGGTGTAAGGTAGGTGGCCTTGGGTAAATACGCCAAGTGTTTTACGTTGAGGATTCAGTTGATTGAATTCTTCTTTTGAGCGCAGAACTGTGTAGCCAGCGTTGCTGTAGAGTTCATACATATTTTTACCATCAGAGCGACTGGCCGGATCAAAGTGTTTTGTTCCGCCCCCCATGATGAAGTCAGCCCGGCCAAGCATGCGTTCGGCAATCTCATCCTGACTTCCCCTGCTGGCGGTGGCACAAACAAAACATGCTGGCGTGGCGTGGGTAACTTCCGTGGTAGTAACAAGGCCAATTTTTTTGCCAATCCCTTGCGCCAACTCACCAATGGTTGTTAGCGCTGTACCGTTGGGTAGTGTGTTGATTGCGCCGTTGTTCACCCGAGAACCACTGCCCCACGCGCTTCCAGCAGCTGCGGAATCCGTGACAAGTGAATCAAGCGAAGCGGTATCGAAAAAGCCCTTAGCCACTCTACGGTTCGCCATCAACTCGGCAAAGCGAGTTCCCTTGGAGCGTACTAGTTGGCTAAAAGGCTCTGCCAAACTGGGAACGCCTTGGCTCATGCCATCGGAAATGAGGAAGATGATGTTCTTCGGTTTGTTGGGTGAACGCAAAGCCGAGGCCTGTACCGAGCTGCTTTTCAATAGCCCGGCACCCATTAGGCCAAGCACACCAGATGTTATAAAGTCGCGTCTTTCCATTGGTTGATTCTCCTGATATTTTTCTAATAATATTCCTAGCAGGTTGCCCTTGAGCAATAGAAAGTGTTGCCTAGCAATTGTTTGAAATTTATTAGGATCGTGAATTCATCTTGGAGTAAATGCATCTGGGTCGCTGTTTGTAAGTATAATTTAATATCCTTTGCCCAGCGAATGAATCTTTTTTATGGCCCATGCTAACAATTCCCTAGCTGCGGCATCCATAGTAAAGTGTCAGGCTTTGTAACCTAGCATGGCCTAGTTCTATTTAGCGGAGTAATGTGATGAGTACAGAGCTTTCAGCAGCTTGGCGAATGTATTGTAAGTCCCCAGAAGAAAAGGAGTTTATGGCGCTTTATGCGGCCTCGGCTCCCCTTGTGTTTACGATATGTTTGCGCATGACAGGCCGCAACGAGGACGCAGAAGATGCCTTTCAATCCACCTACGTACGCCTAGTGCGCGAACGCAATGAAGAACCCGGATGCAATGCGAAAATCCTAATCAGCCGTACCGCAAGAAGAGAAGCCGATGCCCTGCGTGCGCGGCGAAACCGACGTGCAGCGAAGGAGATCGCCGTGGAAGAGTTCGTAAATTTAAACAAGGATGTGCTTGATGATCGGGAAAAAGGTTTATTGAAGTTGGCGTTGGAGCGGCTGATACAAACCTTGCCGGATGAGTTGCGTATTCCGGTTCTGTTGCATTATTTTGACGGACTAACACACCAGGAAATAGCGGATGTATTGGAGGTTTCTCGACCAACAATAACGGTTCGTTTGAAGCGCGCCTTAGAGGAATTGGAACCCCGCTTGAAGGCAGAAGGCATTCAAAGCAGCTTTACTGCTTTCTCCATGATAGCAGGGGGAGCAGCGTTACTCTCCCCTTCCCCCGGGCTATCAGCACAAGGTGTTTGGTCAACTGTCATTTCAGCTCAAGCCAGTGCAAGTGCTGTTGCTGCTTCAACGGCTGCAACAACATCAGTAGGCGTTAAGGCGCTAGTTGTAGCGGCGATCGTTGCATGCTTAGTGATTATGGGGACAGTGACAGCAGTGCAGTTGAATTCAGCGACAGGGCAGTCTGCAGGAGCGGGAGTGGTACAAGCAAATGCCGGGACACCGCCCGTTAGTCATGCTGCAGAGGTAGAACCTGCTGTTAGATTAGTTTCCAAAAACAGTCAGAGGGACACAGTATTTGATGATACTTCAGAGGCAAACCCCCAAATGCCTGCAAACGCTGTAACAACAACCGCAACGGCGGCTGAAGCCGTTATTCCTGAGAATGAAATTGTTCACGGTGAAACAGCTCCTTGGCGTATTGTGGGAATAGTGACAGATGAATCTGGAACGCCGTTGCCTAATATCATGATACGACATGGCAACATCGGCACGAAAGCAAATCACGATAATTCCACCCAAACAGATGTAGAAGGACGTTACTCGCTATGGCTACCCAAAGGAGAAAGCCACCGCGTTGCTGCTTACGGAAAAGGGTATGCTGCAAGCTGGAAGGAACGCATAACACCCGGGACGCGAGAGGAGCCACAGCACATTGATTTCAAGCTGGAGCAAGGTGTTACGATTGCCGGAACCGTGCAAGATGAACAGGGACAAGTGGTAGTAGGAGCACGATTATTCACCAGAGCAGTAGACGATCAAAACCTTTTAGGCTTTCCCGGTCAGGAGTGGGAGCGCTTCACGACAAATGCCCAAGGCCAGTTCAGCATCCCCGATGTTACGGCGAAGGAGTTGAATTTAGTTGTCCGAAAAGAGGGTTACACATCGTTCATTGAAAACGCTATTCCCTCTGAAACTGTGAAGGTGATCTTGCCTGATGCTGAAGTTATTGCCGGGGAAGTTGTTGATGCAGAAACAGGAAATCCAGTAAGAGAATTCACCATTGCCCTAAGGTATGAAAAAAACCAAGTTGAAGTCTCTGATGCAGCTGGGCTGTTTGTTCTGGATCGGCTAGACGGAACGAAGACCTACAGCCTGGCAATTGAATCACCTCAATACGAAACGCTCCGCATTGAAAACCTAGAGCCCATGCGGTTAGAGGATTCTTCAATTCACACCTTCAAGCTGACGAAAGGTCAGCAGCTTCGCATAGAGCTGATTGATGTACAACAGAACACACCGATTGTTGGAGGCAAAGCCCTAAGCGGGTTGTGGCGGGAGAACTACATGATTGACTGGGCGCAGCTGAAGGAGGACTTTACGCCGCCCTATGCTGGTTGGTCGTGTATGGTGTGTGATATTACTTACGGCGTGACGGATACTGAAGGAAACGTTACCTTTTCGGAAGGCGAAGTTCCCCGCTTGATTGCCATTTGGACGCCGGGCTATGAACGTGTGCTCATTCGCCCGGAAGAGCGAAAACAGTGGCAAGTTGCGCCGGGGCATTTGGCAGTTCCTCTAAGGCGTGCGGGCAATCTGGAAGTTCTTACAATCTTGAACGGTGAACCCCAGACTGAGGTTGATCTTGAAATCATTTCCGCCGCATTCGATGGGGGACGCGAGGTTTATCAGAAAAGAAAAACAAATAATGATGGAATCGCCATTTGGGACACCCTTGCCCCAGGAGACTATAAAGTTATGGCGATGCGATCTGAAAGTGGATTTTACAATTCTTGGTTTCAACGCACCATCACAATCAACTCCGGCGAGAATCATCAATTGAATCTTTTTAATGAGCTCGGTACAGCGACCATTAAGGGACAGGTAACAGAAGTTGAGGGTGTGCTACCCGAGATTACATCGGTTCGCTTAAACCCAAAAGATCGTTCGGACATTGAATTCAAAGCAACAGTGGACGGCTTGGGTAAATTCTCGTTTAGCCAATTAAGGGAAGGCGCTTACGAGCTTTCAGCAAATGAGGGGAAAGTTGTAAACGGCAGAGTGCGAGAAACCCGAAAAAACATTCAAGTAGTGGACGGGTTACAGTTAGACATTTCCCTTTCGCCAAAGGAAGTAATCCGTACGGCAAGCATCAAAATTGTTCTCCCCGATTTGCCCGACCTCGGCGGATGGAAGGATGTTGAGATCAGCGTGATGCCCGTTGCCGTTCCCAAAAATTCAAATGCATACCACTTTGGGGTAAATCCCACTTGGAGCAAAGTGATTGATGGCAGCGTAACAGTGGTGCTACAAAAAGCACTGGGTGATACATATTACCTTTCCATTCAAGGAAGTATTACCGATGACCAAGAAGGTGAGAAGCCCGCATTCATGATTTTCCTTGATCATGAATTTAACATTGAGCCGAACAAAGAAACCCAAGACTGGGGGACACTCACGTTGCCAAATCTTTTCGCCGTGGATGTTACTGTTACAGGTAATGAAGAAAACTTCCCCAAAAGCGTTACACTTTTCGCCGGCGATGAAAACCGGACTCCAGCCCTTGCAGGGTACTCACAAGTAACAATAGAAAACGGTGTAAAATCCACCGTGCGTTTTCTCCCTGAAGGGGAATACAAAATGTCACTTATTGTTAGTCCCGGCTTAGAAGCAACGCCAACGGGGATTCCTGTAATATTGGAATCCGGAAATCAGCCGATGCTGAATTTCCAACTGAACAAAAACCTGATTGCATTATTTAGCGTTGTGGAAAGTTCAACTCAACTCCCTGTAAATAGCCTTTCACAGATTCAACTTTCAGGCGCAGACTGGGAACGCATGTTGACAAAAGAACACGAAACAATTGATCAAGCCTACTTCTCCGCATCATCACATGATACGTTCTACTCTGAGTATGGCTTGATTCGATTTGGGAATTTACCTGAAGGCGAGGAGTTAAGTATTCGAGTAAAGGCTGAAGGTTATGAGGACGGGCTGCTGACCTTTAGCGTAGACAAGATTGATCCGCAGATACCGTTTGTGATTCCTCTAAAGCGCCCATAGATTCTACGATTGATTGAGGGTGAATTTCCAAGACAAAACAAAGAGGCGGTTGCTGAGTAAGTAGTCACCGCCACCCAAAAACCCCCGGGAGTTGTAGGAACACCAATTCATTAGAAAAGAGTGCTAAGTCCACTCGTATTTCAGTGAAAACATAAGGCTTTCGTGAAATTTCCACAAAAGCCTCATCGGAACACAGTCTATTTCCCCCTTTTGACGTTAGGTTAAGGGAGCTATAAGGGTGCTTGGTGAGTGGGTTAACAGCAGGATAAGGACTTTTGTAGTAAATCCTGAAAAGCAGGGGTTGTGGCGGCTTGGGAGGATGGGTGGTTTGATCGGTTTTTTTCACGCAGGGGCGCGGAGGTTTTAAGAGGTGGGGAGAGTTTGCGGGGATAAGCGTTCTGGGGAAGTTGAGCTGTTTTTAGGGCACGCGAAGGCGCTAAGAACCGCTAAGGGCGCAAAGGGCGAGGTGACTAGAGGGGTGTGGAAAAATGGGAATTTATTCAGTTACCCGCGCAGAGCCGCTGAGGTCGCTGAGAGAAAACGGGGAGTGGCGACTTGAGGGGATGGGTGGTTTGATCGGTTTTTTTCACGCAGGGGCGCGGAGGTTTTAAGAGGT
>DAIOTT010000003.1:45955-47999 GCA_036751885.1 Candidatus Sumerlaeota bacterium | reverse complement strand
GATTCCAACGCTTTATCAAGATCCATCACAGCGCCGGGTATGATGTCAGAGGGACAATAGGCATCAACTCTACCGATGATGTGCTGCACATTTAGCATCTTTAGGAGCGGGGAATTCGGATTACTCAAGAAAATACCGTGCGAAGGGTAGAACCGCCCTGTTTGTGCGGTTGAAATATCTCGCATCAACGCCATTCGCTTCAGAATAACCGGATCATAGGTTTGAACATCGTAATAATTGTGCAATGCAGCCAAGTTCGGCATTACAGAATAACCGTACATCGGGTCGCGAGATTCGTAAGAATACCGCAGGGAGAAATCCATGGTTAGGAAGCGGTTTTCTTTTAGAAGTTGAACATCATGCGGGTGAGGATTAAGCCGCTCAATTGAGGTGAATTCGCGCTCTAAACGGGGAAGCATCCACAGATTGCCAGCAAGAAACAGCAGCAAAATGCACGGAGCGATTCGCCGCCAAGGGGTTTTGCGCAGGTAAGCAAGCAGAACTTGCGCCCCATGGGCAGCAGCCAGCGGGCCCAGTACCGACCAAATAATCAGGGCTCGCCTAGGCGAATGAAAGCTAGAATAGAGGGGAAGTTGATTGTGCAGAAGCGGTACAACCGCGCTAAGAGAGAACACGAGCATAACAAGGCCAGCGCACAACAAGGGAATGATCAACCGCCTGCGCCGCTTACCCCGAAACGCCAGAGGAATCAGAAGCATCAGCCCAAAGCCGATTGCGTTAATTGTGTCCGTATCTTCAATCGTCTCACCCGTAAATCCAAATAAGGATCTGAAAACCATAGAGCCCGCTAGCCCTTGTACCACAAGTTTACTTTCCTCAATAGGCATTCGCGTGCTTAAATTCATCAGCTCAAAAACTGGAATGAGCTGAATGGATGTTAGGAGCGCGGATAAAGTTGCGGCAAGAAAACCAGCTTTCAGCGTAGTAAGAGTGGGCTTTTGATTTGCCCAGCCCCGAGCAAGCCACCAAATGGGCAAAACAATGGCGGTATAATAACTAATTTGTGGAGCACCGGATAACACCTGAACGGCAAAAAAAAATGCAACCCACAGGCTTCCGCGCCAAGGGGATTTATCTGTGACAGATTTTTCAATACCCCACAAGATCAGTGGCAACCAAGCCATAGAGGATAAATGCGGGGTCAATGCAATGCGGCTCACAAGCATGGATCCAAACTGCAACCCTACAGCCCCGAATAGCGCCGCCCAATTACACGTTCCGGTGCGCTTGGCCAAAAGCCACATTCCAAACCCGGCAACCCAGTAGTGTAGTATCATTACCAGGCCATTCATAGTGGCAGTTGGGACAAGAAAAAACAACCAGTGGGGCGGGTACCAAACGGCAATCTGCGGGTTTGCGGCAAGGGGAGCACCTGCGGCAAGGTTGGGAAACCAAAGGGGAAGGGTTCCGTCCCAAAACTGCTGTGCAGCGGCCATGCGCATGGGATAAAGCAGTGTCACAGTATCCATAAAATCAGGGAGTTGCCCCGTGAGCAACGGCCACCACCAGATAATCGGTAGTACAATCAATATCAGAAATGATTGCTTTTTTGTAATGGGCTTCATGGAATTCCTAATGAAAAATCTATACTACCCAATAGGATAAGAAGTTTAGTGGTTCGACAAGGGGAAAATCGCGGCAATTATGACTCAATAAAGTTTACCCTTTTCGCCACAGGGAGTTTTCAATACTCTTTTTTCATGAATGATTCTCCCCCACCCGAACCGCTGAACGGTGAAGAAATGACTCGTCAGGATGTATTGAAAAGCATCCTGATGGTACACGGGTTGATGTTGTTGCTTGCAATCGCGATTTTGTGGTTTCGCGAAGTCCCCGTTTGGGAACAATTTGATTCACCGCTCCCTTGGGCAACGCAACTGGCTTACGGCATGGGCATTGGCCTTGTAAGCAGTTTGCTTGGGGTATTAGTGGGAAATCGGTGGAAGCTACTGCAAAAGGTGGGCGAAATTGTTGACTTTTTGCTTCGCGTGTTGCGGCCAAACTTAGCCTTGTTGGTGGGTAT
>DAIOTT010000003.1:26902-45945 GCA_036751885.1 Candidatus Sumerlaeota bacterium | reverse complement strand
TTGATTGCAGGCATTGTGGAGGAGTTGTTATTCCGCGCGGCACTGCAACCGGTTGTGGGGATTTGGTGGGCTGCATTTGCCTTTATGTTGGCTCACGGGTTTGCTCCGGTTCGGCTTCATGTAATGCTAGTTTACCTGAGCATTATATTTCTTGCAGGCGTTTGGCTGGGCATTGCCTACGAAAACCTGGGATTGCTGTGTGTAATTACCCTGCATACGGTTCACAATAGCGTTGTTTTTGCTTTCGCTCTGCGGGCTTATCGGTCAAAAGAGACGGAAACACCCTAACAAGAATAATCATCTGCCTAATACTTAGAAAGTAAACCTGTTCACCATGAGCTTAGATCAAAACTCCATTCCTGCTGTTGTATCCGTTATTGGGCAGGATCAAAAAGGCGTCGTTGCCAAAGTCTCCACCTACCTTGCCAACCAAAACGTGAACATTCTGGATATTGAACAGAAAGTTGTGCAAGGTTGGTTCATCATGAATATGTTGGTGGATTTGGCTGATCTTGATATGCAGTTGGACGAGCTTTTCCGCGATTTGACGACCGTGGGCAAGGACATCAATATGGACATTGAGGTTCGCTTGATGGGGCGGAAGAAGAACCGCAGCGTGGTGATTATGGTTTCCAAAGAGCCCCACTGCTTGGAACGCTTAATTGAGGATGTGCAGCATGAAATTATTACAGCCGATATTGTTTCCGTGATTTCAAACCACGAAGACTTGCGCCCGATGGTTGAATCGCAGGGGTGGAAGTTTGAGGTATTTCAGCACACAGACCGCACCACCCGCGACCAAATGATTGTGGATCGGCTGCAATCGTTAAATCCTGATTTGATTGTTCTTGCTCGGTATATGCAAATACTACCGAAGTTCTTTATTGATACCTTTACAAACAAAATGATCAACATACACCCCTCGCTACTCCCCTACCACAAGGGGGCAAACGCGTACCGTCAGGCGTTTGAAAAAGGAAACCGCGTTGCCGGTTGCACGGCCCACTTTGTAACAGAAGACTTGGATGAAGGCCCCATTATTTTGCAGGATGTTTTCCACATTAGCGTGGGAAGCGACTCCTTGGAGGACGTTAAACGCAAGGGCCAAGAGCTGGAAGCGAACGTTCTTTCAAAAGCCACACAGTTGTTCTTGAACAATGAATTGTTGGTAAAAGATGGCAAGGTTGTTTACAAACCGGGGAATGATTTCTTTAAGAAACACCATACGTTGTAGGTTTTTATTTCACCTAAAGTTTTAATGAAGTACTACCCAATTTCCTTGAATCTAAGAACCTGACTTGCATTATTCTACCGTTAGCGGTTTAGTTGAGTAGTAAGGCAAAAAAATTTGCCGCAACTCTACTCTGTTATAACCAAATCGGATGCAAGCATGGCAACTCCTACACATTACAACCTGATCGCGATTGGAACAGGCCCGGGTTCGGGTGGGATTCCTGCTAAAGCAATCAAGGCCGGCATGAGCGTTGCCGTTGTTGAAGAACGAGCCGTTGGCGGAACGTGTGCCTTGCGCGGTTGCACGCCTAAGAAGTTATTGATTGCCGCACCCGAGGCCTATGACTTTGCCCGCCGCATGAACCAAAACGGTTTGGATGCACCGAACTTAAAACTCGATTGGCCAATGATGCGCCGCTATAAGGATGCATTTATTGACAAAATTCCGCCAATCAATACCCACCAATACACCAGCAAGGGAATTGAACTGCTTAGGGGGCACGCCACGTTTGTGGGTGAAAATACGCTGGAGATTGAAGGAAAACAGTACTCCGCAGATCATGTTGTATTAGCGACCGGTGCAACGCCTGCAGCGATTGAATTTCCGGGAAGTGAACATCTTTTACTTTCCGATGATTTTTTCAATGTTCCTGAACTGAAAGGGCACGTGGTATTTATTGGTGCTGGGTACATCAGCATGGAGTTCGCCCACGTGGCCGCTCGCGTAGGTTGCAAGGTTACAGTGATTCACCGCAGCGATAAACCCTTGCGGGGCTTTGATCGTGATTTGGTGGAAAAGCTTTTGGTCATCAGCAGAAAGCAGGGAATCAACGTGGTGAAAAATACCGAGGTAAAAACATTAACCAAAACACCACTAGGTTTTCGCATTGTTACCACCAACCCCGATGTTGAGCCGTTTGATTGCGACGTTGTATTTCACGGCGCGGGGAGGGATGCTAAAATTCAAGATCTTAATCTAGAGGCGGCGAACGTTGCGCACAGCAAAAAGGGTATTGCCGTGAAGCCGACCCTGCAAAGCACAACCAACCCCCATGTGTGGGCCGTAGGCGATTGTGCCGATAACAATGCCCCGGCACTGACAAGTGTTGCGGCCCTTGATAGCCTGATTGTGGCAGATCAATTGTTTGGCGAAAAAAAACTCACCTCAAACTACTCCGGAACGCCAACCGCCGCTTTCACCATTCCTCAACTTTGTGGCGTGGGCCTAACGGAAGAAGAAGCGAAAGCCCAAGGCATTGATTACGGAGTGAACTTCAGCGATGCCACCAAGAATTACCTTAGCTACCGGGTGAATGGTGATGCGCTGATGCATAAGGTTTTGTTCGAAAAAAAAACCGATCTCATTATTGGTGCCCATGCGTTGGATTACGAGGCAAGCGAGTGGATTAACGTGTTTGCCATGGCCATTCGATTCGGCATTACCGCCACACAAATCAAGCATTCCCTTTTCGCCTACCCAAGCCACGGAGCTGCAATTCGGGGGATGATGAATTACTAAATCCTGCTTCAGAACCTAAGATGCTTCGTTTCCTTGCAGATTCTACTTAGGTCGCTTACTGAATAATTTATGTAAACGGATTTGCCTTTCATCAAAATCATGGGGGGAATTATTTCAATTGACTAGAAATTGGTCTATTGGGAGAACTGTCGTTCCGACATTAGACACTATTTGTTTTTCTCCTCATGACATTTTTAATTTTTCGACGCTCGTTTTTACGAGTTAGCCTTACGGCAGCAATTGCCGTTGGCATTGCGTTTCCCTTTTCAATTCAGGCTGAAACGGGTACTCCTAGCGACATCTTATCTTTTGCAGGCGGTGTGGGGAATCAGCGTTTTTACGCCGTTCACGAACTTTCAGACGGCACCGTTCTAATTGGCGGAGCGGCTGATGATCTGAACTGGCTTTCCAGTGTCCCTCAAACAACTTTAGCCGTGCAAAGCGGTGAGCTAATCAACACAAACCCTAGTGGTAGCGTGGCATTTTTGCTTCATGCTTCAAGTGATCTTTCGCAAATTCTACGGGTGGCTTATTTCCCTTCAGGCTTGGCAGAGGAAATTCGTTATATAAAGACGGATGTTCCCTTAGGCTCGCCAACGGGCAATATTTACATCAGCGGAAAAAACTCTGCAAGCGGTCGAGATGATGGCTATTACGTGGCAAAATTAAACGGGAACTTCGTTAGCGCACCACCTACTGCCGTAGAGTGGGCGTTTACGGTTTGGGCCACAGGCGACCACAAGGAATTTCAGCCGTGGGATGTTGATGCAAACGGGCGCGTGGTATACGGTCGCGGCGAGCCAAACACCACAAATTGGAGCGAGATCAAAGTGTGGGATCCGGCACTACTACGCGACGCACCAGTAACGGGATTTCGTCAGCACTTTTTAGGAACCGACCCTGACAGTGTCACTGATTGGCAGGGGCTTTTTGCCGATGCACCGCAACCCGTTTTACATAGCTCACTCGTTCTAAAACCAAGGGGACGGGGCTCGCTGCGTAGCTGGAATTCAACTGATTTTGACGGTTGGTTTCCAGACGGCAACGGAGGCGTTCGCAAGGGCAAGTGGCCCTGCGATATGTTTTACAACTCTGCTTTTGATGTTTCAAATACCAGCGCAAACCAAACAATGCCGGGCTACACAGGCTACCGGTTTCCCGATAGCGGGAGCACGACTGGTCGCTTAGGCGCGGTGGTGGTGGATAAACGCAACGGGCACTTTTACATTGGCTTCAACTTCAAAAGTATTCTCCCCGGCGGCAACCCAGATTTTGAGCCCACCGTGATGGCGTTTGATGAAAACGGTAATCTAAAATGGTGGAATAGGCTTTGGCGCGAATACACGGGCGCTGCAGGGACAGGGACGCCAAATACGTCCTCACCAGATCAATATGTTGATGGCTTGGCCATTGATTATAGCTTACCCGTAAGTAGCTCAAGGCTGGCGGTGCTTGCTCGCTCGCATGGTAACAACACGGTCAACTTTTGGAGCGGAAACCAAATTGTTGACCCCAGTAACCCAGGCTACAGTTTCCATAATAGCTTTACAGGCACAAGTGGAAACATCCATATCTCATGGGTAGGCTTTTTTGGAACTGATACGGGGAACGTACTTAATGCAACATGGAATGCGGAGTACGTTGATGGCTCCACAAACTACGGCTCTGCTTACTCCGATGCAAACTTAGAGGGTTGGCCCAGCCACAACTCTGGTTGGCCGAACCTAAATACAACTCGCCTTCGCCCCACGGTTCATTTTGACCTCTCTGGGCGTCTTTACATTCTCGCTAAATCTGGCAGGCGAACAATTACAACAGCCAATGCGTTTCAACAAATGCCAAAGTTTAGTGAAGGCTCATCCTGCTGGAATCATTATGTGCGAGTTTTTTCGCCCGACCTAACAACACTGGTTTATTCCTCCGTCATGACAGGCGATTGGGATAAAGGGACAGGCGCGGGCGGCGACAATGTGGAGATTCACGGAATCTACCCCACAGCAAACGGCATCCTAGCAGTGGGCTTTCACGAGGCAGACGGCTCAGGAAACCCCACAGGCAACGCAGCACCAACGCGCAACACACTAACCTGGGGCACTTCAACCCGCACCGGCGAAACCCCAGTTGTTGGCAAACTCATGTTCAGTGCCGGAGCAATGACAGGCGCGAACGAATGGCAAATTTTGGAATAATAACCGAGGCAAGGCTCAATCAATAAACGAAAAAGCCTTCAAATAAAAATTCAAGCGGTTCAACATCCAAGAAATATACAATACCAGAATCTCTCAAAGGGAAGTCTGCTTGGGGCATGCCTACCATGATTTTCCCGTTCGACATGCTGAGGTTGTATCCAAGTGACTCTGTTGATGATAGCTCTTCGATTGGTACTATCCTGTTCAACGTCCACTTGTCTCTAATCTTTACATAATAGTTAAGCTCACCTTGGTTTGGTTTTTGAAGGAATGTAAACTTACTTGCATTGCTAATGATGAGTTTATCCTCATCCAAATAGAAACTCTCTCCAAATTTGGAAAAGCTTGAATTAGATTGATGTGTAATAAGTTGGGATAATACCCAAAGCCCTATATCATTTTTTTGATAGCAATAAATTGTTTTTTCATTATGCCATTTTCCTTCGTTTGAAGAAATCACGAGGTCAGTTTCGGTCATTTCAATGTGTTGACCAAAACCATCAAGTTCTTCTTCAGTGTGATCGGGAAGGCGTTGCTTGAACGATGATTGACCATTTTCAAAATTAAATATCAATACTTTGTTTGGTAGGGAAGTTCCACTTTTCGTGATTGATGAAAGAGCTATTTCATGGTCATTTAATGAAATAGACGTTCCTAATCGTTCTACAAAAAACCCACTGAGAAAGGTTATAGAATCTTCTAAATTCCATATTCCATTATTAAATTTATAAACATATACAGGGTCATCAATTGAGACACGGGAGTTAAGAAACATGTGTGTTTTGGAATTGCTTGAAACGACTAATCTATCACCATTGAGAGCGACAGTAGACCCAAAAAAAGTATTCCATTCTTCTTGTGGATGTAATTTATTGCTAATTTCCCAATCATTCACATCATTAAAGTTGTAAATATAGACAGTTCCATTTTGCGAAAACGGATTTCTAATTTCGGAATAACTACGAGCTCCCACGATAAATGTATTTCCATCAAAGGCGATTGAACTTCCGAAACTGGATAAGGGATGAGAATCATATAGTCGTTGATTGAGAGACCAAGATTGATCATCTTCTAAATGATAGATGGATACACTACTTTGGGTTTTATTTTCATGGGAAGTTAAGAAATTGCCTCCTTGAGCGATTATTTCGGTATCTTGCTGTAGGCTTACAGCACCACCAAAATAGTTATATTCTGCGCTATCATGATACATTATGTGTTGAATTTCTTCCCATGATTGAGCATTTTTTTTGTAAAATTATTGAGCCGTAACCGTTGATTTCAGGAATTATTATCTGATCTTCAAGCGCAAAGATTCCATGGTTTGTTATGTATCCCAAAAATTCATTAAACTCATAAACGGATATTGGTTGCCTAATCCACGTTTCACCAGCCAAGTCGAACTGAGTAATGGATTGAGTTTCTCCGATAAATAATGATTCAGAATTGGAATATAAGAATCTTCCAAATTACTGATTAGGTACCATTTCTTCAAAAGTAATTTGCGGTGAGAGATTAAATTGACCGTTAGTATTTTTGTAGACATATACAGAGCCAGTTTTAGTTGTGAGGTCATCGTGACTGTATAATTCGTCTGAAACCACAAAAAATTATCTACATAAGTCATATTGGAACCAAACAATGACGTTGTTTGTAAATTAGGCTTTTCAATCTGTTGGAGGTATTTCCATTCTTGATTTATTCTTTCAAATATTGTTACAGAATAATCGTCAGTAAGTGCACTAGAATCAAAAGTAGAATTCGTAATAAAAGCATAATCCCCTTGAATTTTGATGCTCGAATAATATGATCATCGTAATGGGTTTTCCTTAGCATCGTCCATAGAAAGAAAACCGTCAGATTGCCAATTTCCTTCAACGCGTGAATAAGAAATTGTACCATAAAAGCCTTGGTCAACTGATCTACTGTTAACAAGCATTGTATTACCAAGAATAGCCCCTGCTGTATTACCTAATGACACGCTAATAAAGTTACTCGTAAGAGTTTGGGTTAGTTGCCAATCCTCTTCAACTTTACTGTAAAATAAAATTGCTTGAGCACAGTCTTCAATACCAACTTCACATCTTGCAAAAACTACGATTGTATCGTTTGAGACTAGAACATTTGTACCAAAAATAGAACTAGTTTACCTCGCAGGAATAATTTCAGCTGTCCTTTTCCAGAGATCATCACCATTTTCATATACCCAAATCAGTGCACCTTTGTACTCAGGACTACGATACTTTGCAGGGACGATAATGGTCTTAAAATCAGGAGAGACGGAGATTTGATAATCTTGAGCTGCAAAAGAATTATATGTACGCCCTACGTTGTTGTTTGTGATTGAACTAACAGGTATTTCACCGGCGGTAGCGTTATTTATCCAAAGCAATAGGATAAGCACACTAAGCACATAATTTAGAACTCTCATTTTTCCTCTTTCTCCCGTTTTTTGTATAAGTCTGATCCTGTAATACCACTAAGTATTTTGAATTTCTTTTTCAGTCTTGTGTCCTATCACGCGGCGCCAACCGCGCTCGAAGATTGTGACTTTTTCGAAGGCAATCCATAGCAGCATACCAACGCCTAGGCCAACAAATGTATCGGAGGTGAAGTGGTCCTCACCCATGATTCGGCTGCCCATGCATAGTACAGCAATTGTTACGAAAACCCACCGGGCTTGGGGGTAGTAGGTGCAATAGCCGAGCATAAAGAACCCCGCCACGCAGGAGTGCCCACTGGGGAAGCTCCAGTATTGGGAATCAATGAGTAGGCTGTGGTTGCCCTCGCGTATGCCGACAAAGAATTGGCCCATTTCATCCAAAGGGACTTCGGCAATGTAATCTTTTTTGCGGTCGTACTGGGGCCGTTCGCGGTTGAAGATGATTTTGAAGAGGATGTTCACCGCGCCTGCAACGTAGGAGCCAATGATGATTCGGGGGAAGACCTCGTGTCGCCGTGGGTCCAGTGCGAAGATGAGCATGGTGGCTAGAATGATACCGGCGGTGGAGGCAAAAAGCTTTCCTAGAATGAAGAAATCATCCATGTCGGAAAGTTTCAGCATGCGCATAATATCATCCGTATGGCGTATTTCAATAAAAAGCAAAATACACCCAAAAACAATTAAGCACAGGCTTATAGGAAAGGCGATTGGGTGTATTTTAGCTTTGGGTAATGTAAGCATTATGTCTCGATTATAGAGTTGGAGTGTTCATTTTATCATTCATTCTATAGGGAGATGTATTTGATGGTTTGAGTGTTGGATTATGGCAAATGAGTAAGGTGTTAGATCTTAGCTTTGTTAGAAGCTAAGATGTGCTTCACTCACGATTTGTTCGATGAATGCCTGTAACGGCATGGTACCTTGATCGCCTAGGGAACGGCTGCGAACGGCAACAGTTCGGGCATCGCGTTCTTGCTCGCCTAGAATGAGCATGTAGGGGATTTTTTGCATTTGTGCATCGCGGATTTTGGCGCCGACTTTTTCATCGCCAACATCCAGCACGGCGCGAACGCCGGCTTTTTTCAGCAGGCTGCAAACCTCTTTTGTGTAGTCGATGTATTTCTCACTCAGGCTCATGACGCGCACTTGTTCAGGGGCAAGCCAAGTGGGGAAGGCCCCGGCGTAGTGCTCGATCAAGATGCCGATAAACCGCTCGAAGCTGCCGTACAGGGCTCGGTGAACGACAACGGGCATTGCCTCGCCCCCTTCGGAGGTGGTGTAGCGTAGGTTGAATCGATCGGGCAACTGGTAGTCCAGCTGAATGGTTGCCACTTGGAATTCGCGCTTCAGGCAATCGCGAACGATGAAGTCGATCTTAGGGCCGTAGAAGGCGCCGTCGCCTTCGTTGATCTTGTATTCCATGTTGTTCGCTTCAATGGCCTGCTTTAGGGCTGCTTCTGCGGTGTTCCATTGCTCAACGGAGCCCATGGCTTTGGCGGGCCGTGTGCTGAGGAATACGTTGGCGAACTCCATATCGACGGCTTTGTAGACGCGGCGCACCATAGCGATAACTTTGGTGATTTCATCGGCAATCATCTCCTCGGTAAGGAAGATGTGGGCGTCGTCCTGGCAGAACTGGCGTACGCGGGTAAGGCCTGAGAGGGTACCGGAGGCCTCGTTGCGGTGAAGAACGCCTTGATCGCTGATGCGCAGGGGCAACTCGCGGTAACTGCGGCGGCGGTCGCCGAAGATGAGCATGTGGCAGGGGCAGTTCATGGGCTTCAGGGCAGCAACGTCGCCTTCGGCGCCGGAGAGGAGGATGAATTCACCGGCGCGCTTTTCAAAGAGCTGCCAATGCTTTTGGGCAATTTGGGGGCAAATCTTGGGATCAAGCATCAGGCTAAGGCGCTGCTCGGGGGAGGCGGCGTTTTTAATGTCCGGCGAAAGATTTTTCTCGTCTTTCACTTCGGCGTAGAATTTATCTGCCCACTCAGCAACTTCCTCGGGTGTTATCATGCGGGCTTCTTGGCCGGGAACGATGAACATATCATCGCGGTAGTGCTTCCAATGGCCGGAGGTTTCAAACAAGTCCTTCCGGAAGAGCATAGGAGTGAAGACTTCTTGGTAGTCTTGCTCCAGGTGTAATTCAGCGCTCATTTTTTTGAGCACGTCGTACATAATTTTCCCTTTGGGGAGCCAGATCGTTTCGCCCGCGGCCCACTCGTGGTGCATGAATAAACCGAGGTCCTTCCCAATTTTGCGGTGGTCGCGTTTTTTGGCTTCTTCTTGAACGTGAAGGTATTCTTTCATCCCCTTTTTGTCGGGAAATGCGGTGCCACGAATGCGGGTAAGCTGATCGTTGCGGGCGTCGCCTTTCCAGTAGGCGCCGGCCACGCTGAGGAGTTTGAAGTGTTTTAAGAACCCCGTGTTGGGTAGGTGCGGGCCGCGGCAAAGATCCAGAAATTCGCCTTGGGAATACACGGAGATTGTATCGCCTTCGGGAATGCGTTCGATGAGATCAAGCTTATACTTTTCACCGCGCTCGGTGAAGAGCTGGCGGGCTTCATCGCGGGTAAGCTCGGCTCGCTTGATCTCTAGGTTTTCACCCACAATTTTTTCCATTTCCGCTTCAATGCGGGGAAAGTCCTCCACACCAATGGGGGGAACAGTTTTAATGTCGTACCAATAGCCCTCTTCCGTGGGGGGGCCGTCCTCAAGCAAGGCGTTCGGGTAAAGGCGCTTTACGGCCTGGGCCATCATGTGCGTGCAGCTGTGGCGAAGAATGAAGAGGCCTTCAGCATCGCGGTTGGTGAGGATGGAAATCTCGGAATCTTCGGAGATCAGGGCCTCTAAATCTTGAGTAGTACCGTTGACTTTGATGGCGTAGGCGGCTTTTGCAAGGCCTTCGCCAATGGAGCGGGCAACGTCCATCCCGGTAACGGGGCCGGGGAATGTTTTTTGGGATCCATCTGGCAGGGAAATAACAAGGGGTTTTGTGGGGGTTTCTTGGTTGGACATGTTACTGGCTTAGAACCGACTTTCAATAAACTGGAGCCGCACGAGTGGCTCGGTATGAGTAGTGATTCAGCACTAGGGGGTGGTTGTCAACAGAGTTGGGGGTCTTATGTAGTCGTGAACCGAAAGCATCAGAGTTAGAATTCAATTGACTCAACACCAAATAAAAACGAAACAAAAACAAATTTTCAACATAAAGGATTCGTTATGACAAAAGATTTTCTGATCTATGAACTCCAAAATTCACTCAAATTTTTCCTGACCGTTGTTTCTGGTTTTCATGAATCGGATTCGGATTACGCTCCGCAGACGGGTGTTTACACGGTTGCGGCACAAATTGAGCATGCCGCCCTGACCGTGGAGTGGTTCATCGATGGAGCCTTTGGCTCCGGGTTTAACATGGATTTTGAAGAGCATGACCGCACCGCGAGGGAGGCGAAATCAATCTCCCAAAGCGTTGATCACCTAAAGAAAACTTTCGCCAAGCTGGTGATGCTGATTGAAACAAACGATCTTGCTGTTTTTCAGGAGTCATTACCTGAAGGTTCCCCTATGGAAGGGCCAAAGTATGGTGTTTTGTTTGGCGTGATTGATCATACAGCCCACCACCGGGGCGCGCTTTCACAGTACCTGCGCTCAATGGGCAAAGTACCACCGATGCCGTATATGTAATGAATTGCCCCCGGGAACCCACCCCGGGAACCCACCCTGGGAACCCGAGGCTCCAGCCTCGGAAACCATTAGCACTTCGGTGGACCCAACGCTTTCAGAGGCCGTTTTGGGGGATGAATGTTTGCTGGCGGGGGCGGATGATTGCCGAGGCTGGAGCCTCGGGTTCCCGGGGGTGGTTCAAGGGGGTGGTTCCCGGAATACTATGCGTCCTCGCGGACGAGCATTAGGATGGCTTGTTGGGGAACAACGTAGTATTCCTCGCCTTGGTAGTGGATTTCAATGGCGTCTTTTTTCAGGAATAGGGCGTGGTCGCCAATTTCGGCTTGAACGGGGATGAACTTTACTTGGGCTTGGTTGCTGTTGGCGTCGTTTTTTTGCCAAGGTTCTGAAATCTCTGGCTGGAAGTTCGGGATGGCAAGGCCGGGGCCGGTTTCTACGATGATGCCGCTTTGCACCGGTTGTTTTTCTACAACGCTTTGGGGCAGGTAGAGGCCAACGTTGGTTCGCTCGTCTTTATTGATGGGTTTAATGAGGACTCGATCACCGATCACGAGTAGGTGTTTTGTTCCGATTTGCATGGTATAGGTACAGGGTTCTTTCAGGTTGCAAAGAGAGAGTTTGATTATTCTGGATTGATCATTCCGGTTGGTTTATTCCAGTTTGATTATTCTAGTTTGATTGAAATGATGCGTTCAATTCGGTAAGCGCAATGGACTTTTCGACTTGAGCAAAAAGCAAATAGGCGGTCGCTTTCTAGGCTTTCAGGGCGAATGACTTCTTCCACCTCGCTGCCATTAGCCTTAACATATTCAATTTCCAGATCAAATTCTTTGTCGATCGCAAACTCAATCATCTTGAGCATTTCGGGTTTGGTTTTAGCGGGGTTTTCGCCGTCGTAGGCAAACTTTGTAGTGACAACTCGGCTGGAGTTGCTGACCAAGTGGTTTACTTGCGACTCGTAATTATTGCGTACTTCTTCGATTTTAGTGTTCAGGTAGGATTCTGATGCGGTTGACCAGGTGCGGAGAAGGGGCTCTGCCAAGGCACTGATGTTGGCGTAGGTTTTCGGGTCGCTTTTCAGGCGTTCAAGCAGGGGGCTCATGCGGTCGTGGGCAACTTCACGGCCTTTTTCATCCTTCAAGTTCAGAACATATTTAACGGCGGCAATTACGCGCACCATGTCGTCTTTGTTAAGGGATAGGGTGAATGTATCATCGCCAACGGTAACGTGTTCGCTTTCCAAGTGGGGCATGAAACCGATTTTTTGCATCTCGCGGGCAAGGCGTTTGACGTCCGTATCAACGTTGAGCAGGACGACTTTGTTATCCACAACGGTTTTGATGCTGGCGCTAATTTTTTTATTCGTGCGCATTTGGTTCAGCATGTTTTCATCGTCCACAACAAGGAAGCCGCCAGCGTGCCCCATGTTGACTTGGCCGTGTTTTTCCGCGCATTCTTGCACCAAGTACTTGAGTGAACCGGGAACGGGGGTGCGGCTTGTTTCGGCGAGGAAAGTGAGAATCTCCTCGGCGTCCCACCCGTGATCCAAAGCTTGGCGGAGGCTGGTTTTATCGATGTACAAGAGTGACATAACATCGATGGATTTTACGTGGGCAATTTGATTGAGCTTGTAGAAAGTGGGGAGCTGCAAATCTGGGGGGACGATGATTTCGTGGGTGGGTTGCACGATGAAGGAATCCACATCAAAGTTAATGGGGAGGACTTCGTTTTCATCCTTGCGGTTGAACAGGGTGTTCCATTGATCCAGGGAACGAGTCATCAGGAAGCGGCCTAAATCGGTGAAGCGGAAGGTGTACTCCAGCTGAGGCTGCTTGCGGGGCCGGCCGCGGCTTCCGCCTTTGGCTTTCAGAGTTTTACCGTCGCCTTGGCGGCAGCCGATGACCTCCACGTCTTTTTCGTCTTTCAAGCCGATAGCAAGAATCCCTAACCAGCGTAGGGGTTCTGAGAGGATTGATTCCGTAACGAGTTCGTTGGAGCGGGTGTAACGATCGAACTTCAAGTTATCGCCACGACGGGGAATCTCCTGCTCGATTTTGGGGATGACTTCTTCATTGAATCCCACGGCGGTGCACCACCGATCCGTGGGCATTTCCATCAGAACTTCCAGAATAACTTGGCGAAATGTAACGCTGGCCACCAGCCCCACGGGGGGATTTTCAGAGAATTGCATGTTGCCTTCGGTAAATTCTTCGTTCCAAGAGCTGGTCTTTAACCACCATGTTAGTAATTCTTGGTAGGCTGCTTGGCTGTTGCCAAGCCATTCGATGAACTCCGAGGAAACACGGTATATTTCGCCGGTGGAGCGAAGGTATTTTTTCTCGATCAAAAAGAGGATCAGAAAATCAACGTACTTCACACTCTTGTATCGGCTTAGGAATGGCACCATTCTTTTGAGATCGGTTTTGCTGACTCCACCGTTTGTGAGCACGCGGATGTGGTTGTTGTTTACAAAGTTTGCGAGCACCACAAGATCGCGCAGCAGGGTGTTGGAATTCTCCAGAATGACGGAGGGCTTTTGCTCTTTTTCCACCACGGAGATGGACTCCAGCTCCTCAAATGTGCGCTGGTCTGGAGTGTAATTGTTGGCAATGACGTACATAACATCTCGCGGAACCATAAGGAGGTTGTTGTACTTATTGCCGCCGGGAACCGCGGTAAAGATTAGCCCGCCGGTGTTGAGCAGCCATTGAAGGGCATCGCCGCGGGAGTGGTCGTAACTGTGCTGAACGTTCAGTTGAAGCAGATCCCGGTAAACGCACACGCCACGCCGATCCACAAGGCTGTCGAACACTACACGCTGGGCATCGCTGAGGCGATCGATGTAGGTTTTCAGGAATTTTGGGCGCAGCAGGTTTGTGCGGATAAGGTGAATGAGGTAGTTTTTATTGGCAGATTCTAGGTTTAATTTTAGGCCCTGAGTGGCAATATGCTTGAGCTCGTTGTTGGAGAGTTCCTTCAGGAAATGCCCCAAATATCCCTCCCAATAGGAAGGAAGCTCAATAAAGCGAAGGAAGGGCTCGGGAATGCCGCATAGCACAAGCGCTTCAGATAGGCCGGGAACGTGATCAAAAAAAGCAATGCCCAGAACCGCGAGGTCGTTCACTCGGCGATCCATTTCCTTTTCATCGCCCTTGAAAAACCGCTGACAAAGCTCGCTGCGCTCAACATCGCCCCCATGGATGGAGAGAAAATGAATCAAATTCCACTGAGCATCGATTAAATTACGGGTGGCATGCTCCCAAGAATTTCGGGTTTGGAGACGTTGATATAGATTGGAGATCAGCGTTGCCTGAATGGCTTCATCTGCTTGGTTAGCTTTGATCTCTGCCGGAGCAATGTCCCAATGATCCTGAATCCCTTGAAGATGACTCACGGATAATGTTTTTAGAATGCTCTTAAGTTTCATGTTTGACTAATGAACCTGGAAATCTCTTTTTAGTTAATAATAAGCTCTGTGCGTGGCGTACCTTGCTATTAGCTAGACAGCTAAATTTCAAAAGCGCAAGGTTTTCCGAGCCCTTATGAAAAAAAAACAAAACAAAAGTTGTAGAATTGCGTAAGTGAATCAATAATCCTGATGTTTGGCGAGAAAAGTCGATCCTTGTAGGCGGCTTATATCAACTTTGTTCACCGCTTATGATGAGAATTTGCCTTTAGGAAGCGAGTTCTCGGAATTGAATGTCGTAACTGTACCCCTGCTGTGTGAGAAACATTTGCCGATTTTGAGCAAATTCCTGTTCCTTGGTATTATGGGAAACAACCGAATAGAAATGGGCAATATTTTCCAAGCCTTCACCCTTGGGCCGCAGCACACGGCCAAGGCGTTGGGCTTCCTCTTGGCGGGAACCATAGGTTCCGCTGACTTGAATGGCGACGTTTGCATCGGGTAAATCGATGGCGAAGTTCGCGACTTTTGAGACAATCAAAAGAGTGATTTCCTTGGTTTTGAATTTCTTGTATAGCACTTCGCGTTCTTTGTTTGGTGTTTTACCGGTAATCACGGGGGCATTGAACTCTTTGGAAAGTAATTCTAATTGATCAATGTATTGGCCAATAATCAGCACGTTATCGCCTTTATGCTTCTGCAATAGCTCGTGAATCACGGCTAATTTGGCGGGATTTTCCGATGCCATGCGGAATTGTTCGCGTTGATCGGCCACGGAGTATTCCACGCTGAGTTTTTTCTCCAAGGGAATGCGCACCTCAATACAATGGGCGGTGGCAATCCAACCTTGGCTTTCAAGCTGCTTCCAGGGCATATCAAACTTTTTCGGCCCAATCAGGGAGAATACGTCGTCCTCGGCACCATCCTCGCGCACAAGGGTTGCCGTTAGCCCTAACCGGCGGCGGGCTTGTATGTTTGCAACAGAGCGAAACACCGGGGCCGGCAACATGTGCACTTCGTCGTAAATAATGAGCCCCCAGTTTTCTGAGTTGAACAAATCCATGTGCACGAATTCATGCTCTTTGGACTTTCGGTAGGTTAGCAGCTGGTAGCTTGAAACGGTGACGGGCTTGATTTCTTTCACCTCGCCGGAGTACTCCCCCACTTGGTCTTCAGTGAGGTTGGTTTTCGTCAGGATTTCTGTTCGCCATTGGCGCAGGGCGGTAATGTTTGTTGTAAGAATCAGGGTTTTTTGTTTTACTTTTGTCATTGCGGCAATGCCGATTACCGTTTTGCCCGCACCGCACGGGAGCACTAATACGCCGGAGCCGCCGCGTACACCGCCAGAGGCGTAGAAAATATCCACCGAGTCCGACTGGTATTCGCGCAGACCAAAGGGTTTGCCGTTGGGGAGCTCTACCGCCAAGTCAACATCCAGAGCTTCGCCCTCGGTGTAGCCGGCTAAATCCTCCACGGGGAGTTTTTCTTTTATCAGGGCTTGCTTCAGCAAACCGCGGTTTTGTTCATCAACAAAAATACGGCTTTCGTCTAGTTGGCTGCCGAGGAAAGGCTGCACTTTTTTCAGGCGTAAAATCCGGTTCATCAGGACTTTGTCTTCGGTCATTAAAACCAAGCGGCCTTGCTCGTCTTTCAATAACTTCAGGCGGCCGTAGCGGGAAACTTGTTCACGAATCTCAATGAAAACGTTTTCCGGTACAGGGTAACGGGCATACTTAGCCAGAGAATCGCAGATTTCATCGGCTTCCATGCCAGAGGCTGCGGCATTCCATAGGCTTAACGGGGTTATTTGGTAGGTATGAATATGCTCGGGCGATTTTACAAGCTCGGCAAAGCGAGCAACTTGATCCCGCGCTTCAACGTAAAGGGAGCTATTAAGCTCCAGCAAAACGGAGAGATCAGCTTGAGCAATGATGGGATTTTCGGGATTATAGGACATGTATTTTGAGTTTCCGGAGTTTTTCTGCAATCTGCACCTAGGCTTAGAACACAAAGAGTTATAAGCGTAGGTCAATAATTGGTTTCAAGATTAGTTCGAAACGAGTTCGGCGTATCAGAGTTGATCAACGGTTCAGCTTCTTCTAATGTATTGCCCAAGCCCTGCTCAATCAGGCGTTCTTCTTCAGGGGAATCAGCTTCAACTTCATCAGGCAGGGTAATGGATTCCGTAAGTGTAAGAAGTTCAGGATTTTGGCGTGGAATCATTGGTTTTTGCAGGAGGATCGCGAGAAGCAAAAGCACCACGGCTCCGAAAAAAATACCTAATTGTATGACTAAATTGCGTTCCATAAATAAGTCCATTGTTCTGCTAATTAACACAGAGTGTACGAGTAAGCCTAAAGGATGGTTGAATGTCAAATGAGTCCGTTAGCGATTTCATGGTTTTGAGAAAGGGCTTTCTGAAAAGACCACTCTGGCTTTGTTTGTGTTTGCTGTTACACAAATTCAGGGCTGTTGGTTACACATCGAATTATCGGCTGATTAGTCGTTTCTCACAAATCACGGGAAAATAACTTCAATTCGAGTTATTTCGACACAATAACACGGATTTAGCAATCTTCATTGGTTTGGAATAAACCGTGCGCATAACATAGCGCTTTTCGTTTTGGATTTAATCATGAAAACCCTGCGCTATTGGATCAACCACTTCCTAGAGAGCATTACAACAATTCTCATGGGAAAAGATGAGTCTATTGGCGGTGCTACACCTGTACCGAATGCTTCATTTGATCAACCCAATTCTGGTACCGGTGAAGCCAAGCCCCTTGTGCCTAGCAGTAAAGCAAAATCGGCGTTCACTCCCGAACAAGCTCCCGCAGCCCCAGCGAATGCACCGTTACAACCGCTTGCCCCAAATACAGTTGCCGGCATCAGTGTGCGAAAAAAAGGGGAGCAAGTGAAGAACGACAAAATCGTTCAAAACCAAACCAACGATACCGTTTATATTCAGCGGAATGAAATTGTGAAGGTTGTTTACGACCGCTATGCGAAGTTTGGCGACGTTGTGGCTTCGGCAATTTTGAGTAAAACCTTTTTGCCAAATGGTCAGCAACTCATGATGGCAAGGTTGAATATTGAATCCCTTGGCAGCGCCATGCCAGACCACGACCAGATTGTAGATTGGATTGATGAAAACGGGGTGGAGGCTTTCTGCGAAAAGCTGAAGATCCGGATTTCGTCGGTGAAAGTTCCGCCTGCAACCGCCGTTCGCCAGCAACCCGCGGAGATTTCACAGAATCAAACCTCCACCGTTACAAATGCAGGAATTACCCCAGTTGCTTTGAACAAAAAAAGCGAACAATAGGCACTCGGCGCGAGTTGTTGTGAATATGCTGGTAGCGATTGAAGAGCTGGCGGTTTGAAGTGCTAGGGGCTTGAATCGGATTTTTGCCCGGTAGAGGCTTAGTTCAGATCGTGCCTATCCTTCGCGTGGGATTCAAAATGTTTTGTCTCAAAAGCATGAGCCTGAAGAATTTCCAATGAAACCACCTCAAGGGCCTTTACATGGCACGCTTCCAGTATAACGGGGGGCGCAATATCATGATAGAGGGCTTCCTTCCAGCGGGTAGCACAAACGCACCAACGATCCCCAGGCTTCAGGCCAGGGAAGTTGAACTCGGGTCGCGGCGTGGAAAGATCATTGCCTTGTGCTTTTGTGTAAGCGAGGAATTCCGTCGTCATCAACGCGCACACCACGTGCAAGCCGTGGTCGGTTTCATCTGTACTGCAGCAGCCATCGCGGAAATACCCGGTCATGGGTTTTGTTCCACACACTTGAAGTGCTGTTCCTAGAACATTTTTTTTGCTGATCATAAACGTACCATCCTTTTCCATTATTGAATATAATTGGAGTTCACACAAAATATTCCAACGTTGCAACAGCTTAGATGATTAAATCACCATAGAAGAAAATCTTTCTCTTGACGAGTAGGCTGCAAATGAGCACATTTCGCGCCCCACCTTTGTGAGAAGGCTAATCAAGGAGTTCGTAAGTGCCCAATAAAAAATCTGCCGAGAAACGAGTCCGCCAAAACGAGCGTCGTCGTATTCGCAATAAAGCCAAGAAATCCACACTGCGTCGTTCTATTCGTGACGTACGTATTGCCATTGATAAAAATGAAACTGAAGGCATTACGACAAAGCTTTCCGTTGCCCAAAGCAACTTAGGTAAAGCGGCGAAAACAAACCTGATCAAAAAGAACAACGCTTCACGCCGCATTTCACGGTTGGCAAAAGCAGTCAACAAGGTTCAGCAACCACCCGCATAAAGCAATTGAATGAAGCTTTTCTTCATTTTCGGTGAATTTTGCAGCACATAAATTAACATTAGGCTCCCTTCGATACTGAAGAGAGCCTAATTTGATTTTTACTTTTCAGGTTTTATCCCCATCGTTAAGTCTTTTTCATTATGCCGATCACTTAGCGTAAATGCCAAAAGGCGTTTACTGTGCAGTAACGGCGGGCAGGATGCAGGACATTTTACACTGGGAGCTAGGGAGTAAATCCTCGTGAAATTCCTTGGGGTTCATCATCATATCGGCAAGCGTG
>DAIOTT010000003.1:0-26892 GCA_036751885.1 Candidatus Sumerlaeota bacterium | reverse complement strand
AGTTCTTCAAAACGCGGGTTGTAACGTCGTGAATCTCCTGCATGGCTTTATGAAAAGCGCACACGGGCTTTTGGTGTTCAGAAATCCCGCGGCAGTAGTTACCTGCTATAATGCCTTGGCACGCCTCGGAGATTTCAAGTAGCGTAACATCGTCAGGCTCTCGCGTAAGGGAAATCCCACCATTCACGCCGCGGTGGCTTTCCAAGATTTGCGCTTTTACAAGCATGCGGGTAATTTTAGCCAAGTACGTAGGGGATGCATTCAGCTTTGGGGCAATTTCCCGGGGAGTAAGGATTTGGCCCCTTGGGCTTAGGCCAATGAAAATCAGGGCGCGTAAAGCTGTTTCGGATGTTTGGGTAAGCATTATAGACGCTCGCTAAATACGGATAATAATTATCCTTATTATTGCGACGCATAAGTCCCTGTCAAGCAGGAAACAACCTCCCATTCAAGGAAATCTCAACCAGTGATTGACGGCTTCTCTCATTTTTCAAATACTTTTAAGAACACTTTTTATTTCGTTGAAATACTTATAACTTATGGCCTCAGCACCAGATTTTTCACTTGATATAAACCAAACGGATTTACCGGAAGAAACTTGGCAAATGCGTTATCCGGCTCTTGCTCGGTTTAGCCAAAGCTACGTTGCAGTGATCAGTGCTGGGGTGATTATTCTTCTGGTTCTAACGGCCATTTTTGGCCCAATCCTTTACCCGGTTAGCCCAACCAAAGCCCTAACGGACCCCACGGACCCTACGGGGTTTACCTTGGTTGAAAAACTGCAAACACCCAGTTGGCAACACCCCGCAGGCACAGATTTTCAAAGTCGTGATATGCTGGCACGGCTCATTCTAGGGGCGCAAATTAGCCTTGCTGTAGGCTTTGTCAGCATGTTCATCAACCTAATTATTGGTGTTGGTGTAGGAACACTTGCCGGTTGGATTGGCGGCAAAGTGGACAACACCCTGATGCGAATTGTAGATGCGCTTTACAGTATTCCGCTTCTGTTGATTGTGATTAACTTACAGCTCTTTCTTAGCCCCGTGCTTGAAAGGAATTTAGGTGATATTGAAAATCTACCGTTTTTGTTATCACCAAGCCTGATCAGCATCTACATAGCCCTTGGCGTTTCCAACTGGCTAACGATGGCCCGGCTTACACGGGCCGAGGTATTGAACATTAAGAGCAAAGAGTTTGTGATGAGCAGCACCGCCCTTGGGGCAAGTTCATTTAGAACGTTGTTTCGCCATGTACTCCCCAACTGCCTTGCCCCCCTGATTGTAGCGGGGACACTCGCAATACCCGAGGCGATTTTTGTTGAAGCGTTTCTCTCCTTCATCGGCATTGGCGTTCCAGAGCCCTTAGCCTCATGGGGAAGCCTTGCACAAGATTCTCTGAAAAACATTACTACAAGCCACACACTCGTCGCTCCCGCCTTGGCGATTAGCATCACCATGCTTGCCTTCAACCTGTTTGGAGACGGCTTGAGAGACGCCCTTGATCCAAAGTCGCGGAAGTGAGTTAGTCGCTAGTCATTCTCATTCAACACATTGAATCAAAGATTCCCAATTCCAACAAGCTTTGTCTCAAGGTACTCCTCTAAGCCCTCTTGACCGCATTCTGCCCCGATGCCGGATTGCTTCCAGCCGGGGAATGGGCCTTCGATCGTAGAGGCGGACCAATCGTTCACAGCCACCATTCCGAATTCAAGTTGCTCGTAGACGCGTGTTGCCGTTTTCAGGTTTTCTGTGAACACGTAAGCCGCCAAACCGTACTCGGTTTTGTTGGCGTAGGCAATCACTTCATCTACATCGGTGAACTCAGTGACAGGGAGAACTGGGCCGAAAATTTCCTGATTGAAGAGGGGGTTGTCCTGCTTTACGCCAGAGACAACAGTGGGCTTGTAGAAGTACCCTTTCTCCAGATATTCAGGGCGAGCACCACCGGTTTCAAGCTGAGCGCCGTTCCCAACAGAACTGCTCACAAGGGCCTCAACTCGGTCGCGTTGGATGGCGTTTATCAGGGGGCCAAGTTCCGTTGTGGGATCAGCACCATTCCCAATTTTGATGTTGGCAAAGCTGCTGGTGAGTTTATCCACAAGTTGATCTTTCATGTTGCTGTGAACCAGAAAGCGTTGCGGAGAAATACACACTTGGCCAACGTTACGGATTTTAGCCATTGCTGCATTTTCTAGCACTAGCTTCATATCAGCATCGGGGAAAATAATGACCGGCGCATTGCCGCCGCACTCCAAAGAGAGGCGCGTCATTGTTCGCGAAGCACCATCCATAAGCAAACGCCCAACGCGTGTGCTGCCGGTAAAGCTAATTTTGGCGCACTTCACATTGTTTAGCATTTCCTGTCCCATACTGGCGGGTTCACCACTGATGAGGTTTACAACGCCTTTCGGGATTCCTGCTTCTATCAGAATGTTGACCAATAGCATTGCGGTCAATGGAGTGTACTCCGAGGGGCGCGCTACAATTGTGCACCCTGCAGCCAGTGCGGCTGCCCAGCAACGAGCCGGGTTGTAGGCCGGGAAATTCCAAGCGGTGATTGTACCTACAACGCCAAGGGGTTGCTTCAACACCATTAGGCGCTTATTTGGTTTTCGGCTTGGAATGGTTCGCCCGTAAGCGCGTTTTCCTTCCTCAGCAAACCACTCAAACAACAACGCTGCGGCAATTAAATCGCCCTTGGCATCGGCGATTGTTTTACCACTTTCGGCCGTGTTATAGGGGTGAAGCTCTTCAATGCGTTCTTTGATTAAGCTTGCCGCTTTCATCAGTATTTCCGCGCGGACGTATGGTGTTTCACGAGACCATACCGTAAATGCCTTTGCGGCTGCATCAATCGCCCGGGCGCAATCGGCACCATTGCCATAGGGCACGCTGCGAACAACCTCCTCCGTGGCTGGATTGATAACATCCCAAGTGCCGCCGTTGCTGGCATCGCACCATTCGCCGTCAATGTATTGCTGAAATTTATAGTCTGCCATTTTAGTATTTCTCCTGATTAACGTGTGAAGGTTGTTTGGGATGTAGAATCAAAAACGCAGTTTCCTGCAAGGTAGGTTTGTTGAACGCGAGCGGAGTGCAGTTGGGGGATTGAAGCATCGTTCACTAATGAATCAACAACAATAAAATCTGCTACCATTCCCGCTCGCATCATCCCCCGGCACGCTTCGTCACCGGAGGCGTACGCCCCTGCAACGGTGTATGCGTGAAGTGCTTGCTGCAGCGAGATTGATTCACTTGGTGCCACCGCTTTGCCGGTAGAATCTTGACGTGTCACTGCGGTTTGAATGGCCCCCAAGGGATGGAAATCTCGAACAACGGGCGCATCGGAAGAGAGGGCAACATTGATTCCTGCTTTCAACATGGATCCCAGCGGGTAGGGGCGATTCCAATAATCATCTGGCAGGTAAGCGCGGAAGTTTACTCCTAATTCACGAACAAACGTTGCTTGCGGAATAGCGTGCAATTGCAGTGCAGAAGCGCGGGCAAGCATGGATTCACTCGGTAACCCAAAATGCTCAACACGGTGCTGCAAGCCGGGTGAATCAGCGTAGAGTTTTTCGTACACCGTTAGGAGTTGATCAATCGCTTCGTCCCCAATGGCATGCACGCCAATTCTAAGGCCAGCGCGGTGAGCTGGGAGAAGCAGGCGAAAAAGCTCTTCCGTTTCAAACCGCAAAATCCCCTGCGTTTTTGCGTGGCGGTATTCCACCTTCAGTGCAGCGGTGGCACCACTCAAGCCCCCATCGGCAAAGGCCTTCACGCCGTTGATGCGGAGCATGGGCGAATCATAAACTTCAGGCAAGGGGAACTCTGCTGTACCGCCATCTGGCCGGCGAATGGCGAGCAAATTATGGCGATTCAAAAGTTCACCACGAGCATCCAAATAGCGGTAAGCGTCAATCAGCTGGGGTGTCACTGCGGGATCCGTGGCGCTGGTGATTCCGCATGCCAGTTGTGCTTGCTGCCCGCTGCGAATCATTTCGACGTAATCATGAACCGTGGGTGCGGGAATCGCTTCTTGAACAAGGCCTAAAGCCGTTTCATGAAAAACGCCTGAGAGTTCACCCGATGCTAACACGCCGATTGCCCCACCGGGCGGGGGTTTTGTATGCTTCGAAATTCTAGCACGTTCCAATGCCTTGGTGTTTGCCACCGCAATATGCGCACAAGTTCTGATCAACCACACCGGCCGATCAGGGACAGCACGATCCAAATCCTCATAAGTTGGGTGAACTGCCTTTGGGAAATTTGTTTCATTGTAGCCCCGCGCCTGAAGCCAACACCCAGGCGGGAGTGTTGATGCAACGTGCGAAAGTTTATCCAACAGCTCATCAAGAGAAAAAACACCGCGAACATCCAACAAGGTGGTGCGCAAATGACCAACCTTCCACGTGTGCACATGGGCATCATTTAATCCGGGGAGTACACACTTGCCTTGTAGCATCACAACCGGAGTTTCAATAGGAAACTGATTTTTTAGCGTCGGGTAAAATCCCGATTCTAGAATTACACCATCCCGAATAGCCAGGCAATCCACCACGGGCTGATCGGGATTCATCGTCATGATGTGCGAGTTGCGATACAAAACTATTTGCCCAGCAGCGCTAGGTTTCAAGTCATGAAATTCAGGCGTTCGCATGAACAGCTTCGCGGCTTTTCATAACCCGTGCGTTTACTTCAGCTAAGCCTAGTTCTAGAACATCAAAGGCTTCATCTAATTGATCGTTCGTAATCACGAGAGGCGGAAGAAAGCGAATGCCGTTGCTGTAAAGGCCGGCGCGAATTAAGATCAGCCCTCGGCTTGCACCAAGCTTGATGATTTCAAGAGTTTCATTCGGTGCCGGCGTTTTCTTTTCGCGATCAAGAACAAACTCTACCAACTGCATGGAACCAACGCCGCGAACATCACCCACGAGTTCATATTTCTCCTTCCATTGCATCAAGCGAGCATTCATGCGTTTGCCAATTTCAACAACCCGACCAAGAAACGCCGGCGTGTTGATTATCTTGATTGATTCAATTGCCGCAACGCAGGCCAACGGTGCGCCGCCATACGTTCCGCCAGCACCACCGATGTGAGGTGAATCCATGATTTCAGCTTTACCTGTCACTGCGGCAATCGGCATACCCGAAGCAAGGGACTTTCCGCTTACGATGAGATCAGGGATGATGCCCGTGTGGCAGCAGGCCCATAGCTTACCAGTGCGCCCCATGCCACACTGAATCTCATCGGCAATCATCACAATATTATGCTGGTTGCACAGGGTGCGAATCTTCTCCAAAAACTTTTGCGGAATAGGAACAAACCCCGCTTCACCTTGAATGGGTTCAATAACAATAGCAGCCAACGCACTAGGATCCACTTGGGCAATCATCGCAACATCCAATTGATCAATACAGTAATCAACAAACTGTTGTTCTGTCATGGAGTGGGGACGGCGGTAAACATTGGGGGCAGGAAGTCGATAAATTTCCGACGCATAAGGGCCGAAGCCAGATTTAAAAAGCCCGAACTTACTTGTCATACTCAGGGTAAGTAACGTGCGCCCGTGGTAGGCCCCTTCAAACACCAGAACCCCCTGTTTTTTTGTGTAGCATCGGGCCATTTTTACGGCATTCTCAACCGCCTCGGAGCCGCTGTTTGCTAAAATTGTTTTCTTCGGGAAGCGCCCCGGTGTAACGTGATTCAAGAGTTCGCAAAGCTCAACGTAGGGCTCATACGTTCCTACAATCATGCACATGTGCAGCAGTTTATCTGCTTGAGCTTTCATGGCTTCCACCACCTGAGGGGGACAGTGACCCGCCGCCAGCATGCCGATTCCGCCGGCAATATCAATCAACACATTTCCATCCACATCAGTCACCACGGCGCCCGTTGCAGATTCTGCAACAACTTGTGTGGCTTTAGCAACGGCGTTGGTAACCGCATTTTCCCTGCGCTTAAGAATTGCCTGCGCTTTGGGACCAGGAATGGATGTTTTCAGATTAATCGTGGGCATGATTGTTTACCTTCAGAATATTTTTTTTGAGGATTCTTTTCAACACTACTGAACGCACCCATGGGATTCAAGGGAAGACGTTGTTCGCCTTATATAAATCTACAGAACAAACCCCAGCACAATATAGCCAATAGAAGCCAACAGCGCACTTAGAATTCCGTACGGGGCTTGTGTTATTACGTGTTGAAATGTGTTACAACCGGAGCCTGCTGCCGATAGAACGGTTGCATCGCCAAAGGGGCACATGTGGCTTCCAAAAACACCCGCTGATAGTACCGACCCAATCGCAAGGAGTTGATTACAATCCAGCTCCTGCGCCATGGGAATAACAATGGGCAGTGTAACGGCATACATCCCCCAGAAGGAGCCCGTGCAAAAGGCAACTAAGCTCATGGAAAGAAAGATCACTAACGGCAAAAAGGCCCCACTGATAAGCGGCTTCACGGAATCAATAATGTATGTTGTTAGCCCCAACTGATCGTTTACCGCCACAAGCATAAAAGATGATACAATAATCCCAATCGGGTAAATCATGCTTTGAAAACCATTGAAGAATGTTTCCGAAAACTCTTTGAACGTACAAATGCGCTGAGCCAAAAACAACACAGAAGAAATCAGAATCGCCAGCATCACCCCTTCCAATGTTTTCACTTCACCCAGCCAAACACCATTCGCGGGGTCGGCCCCCAAGAACCATGAAAGCAAAATCAAGGATGCGATGGGCAAGATAAAATTCATTAGCTTTGCCTTTTGCTCTGGAACGGCGCTTACGGTATTCTCCAACAAAGAAATCAACGCCGCGTCCCCCACATCACTGGAGATTCCGTCCTCCTCTAAGCGTTTTTCCGCTTTCCGTAAAGGCCCAAAAATAGGAACGAAACCAGTGATGGTTAGAAATAAAACCAGTAAGGCAAATATTGCATACAAGTTAAACGGAATGGAACTAATGAACACAAAAATCGCGTTCTCTGAATTAGCAACGTTATTCGCTACAAGCAACCCTGAAACATACACCGCCCAGGTAGAGAACGGAATCAACGCACAAACCGGCGCCGCGGTGGAATCGATTACATAGGCCAAATACTCCCGCGAGATTTTGAACCGATCTGTTATACGCTTCATGGAACTACTGACTACAAGTGCATTCAAATAATCATCAATAAAGACTACAACGCCCAACGATGCGGTTGCAACTAACGCCCCCCGTTTACTGTTAACACGACTCCCAATAAACTTACCAAACGCCAGCGCCCCACCAGACTTATTAAGCAAAGCAATCAAACTGCCAAAAAGGCCAATCACAAGAATCACCCAAACCGTAACGGGATCACCAAACGTGGCGTACAACTGATTTACAAAAGCGTTGAAAGCCCGAATCAGAACACCACCCTCAACATCCTCACCGGTGCGCCCAAACTCAATGATCAGCATGCCCACGGCAACGCCACCAAGCAACGCTTCAAAACTACGACGAAACGCAATCGCCAACCCAAGGGCAACAATCGCTGGGACTAAACAAATAAAAGCGGGCAAATTATCCATAAGATCAAAATCAAGAGCCCTGTAATTTGTCGCAATCTGAATTTGCAATAATCCAACAACAACCTCAACCTCTGGGAGCGCTCCTAGTTTCCTTATTCCTTTTCTAGCATTCCCTTTAGTTCCATTAGCACGGCGAGCGCTTGCATAGGGGTTAGGCGGTTGGGATCAATCAGCTCTAACCGCTCTTCCACGGGGCTGGGGAGGGCGGTGGTGAAGAGGCTGAGTTGCTCGGTTTCCCAGGGATCCGCTTGGGGGAGGATTCCCGCTTTTTTGCTGACAGCAATGCCGCCATTTTCCTGCAAAGAGTCTGCTTCCGCTACGCGGGGGGCAACGTGTTCGCCGAGCTCTAGTTTAGCGAGAATTTCCCGCGCTCTGTTGACCACCCGTTCAGGGACGCCAGCAAATTGAGCCGCGTGAACGCCGTAGCTGCGATCTGCGGAGCCGGGGAGGATTTTGTAGAGGAATGTAATGCGGTCTTGATGTTCTAACACACTAACGTGTAGATTTTGTACCATAGGCAACACACCTTCAAGCTGGGTTAATTCATGATAGTGGGTCGCAAAAAGTGTAAGGGGCCTTCTACCGGGTGTATTGTGCAAGTATTCAACAACCGACCACGCAATGCTAAGCCCATCGTAGGTGCTGGTGCCGCGACCAATTTCATCTAGTATGACAAGGCTTCGGCTGGTCGCGTGGCGTAAGATGTTGGCGGTTTCAGTCATTTCCACGAGGAAGGTTGATTGCCCGCGCGCAAGATGATCCATAGCGCCGACGCGGGTAAAGATGCGGTCGACAAGGGGGACGCGAGCTTTTGAAGCCGGCACAAAACTCCCCATATGGGCAAGCAACGCGATGAGGGCAACTTGCCGAATGAACGTGGATTTACCCGCCATGTTAGGGCCAGTAATCAGGGCCAAGCGGTGCTTCCCTCCTAGGTAGGAATCGTTCGCGACAAACGGGGGATCCTTCTGCAACGCCTCCAGCACGGGGTGCCTGCCGTCTAGAACTTCCATTTCGCCATTTGTTGAAAGCTCTGGGCGTACGTAATTGCCGGAGAGTGCCACTTCGGCCAAGGCGCGCAGGCAATCAACTTGGGCTACCACGTGAGCATCGCCCAACAGCGCGGCGGATTCTTGCGCGACACGTTCGCGCAGCTCCAAGAACATCTTCCGTTCAAGCTCTTGCATGCGGTCTTCGGCATTTAAAATCAGGTCTTCTTTTTCCTTTAGCTCTTGGGTAATGTAGCGCTCCGCGTTGGCGAGCGTTTGCTTGCGAATGTAATCCTCTGGGGGCGTTTGATTGGGGAGTTGCCGAAGTTGGTTGCTGGTGAGTTCAATGTAATAGCCGAAGACTTTGTTGTAACCAACCTTCATTTTATCCACGCCGATGCGCTCTGCTTCTCGGGCGCGGAAGGCGGCAATCCAATCTTTCCCGGAAGTTGAGAGGGTGCGAATTTCATCCAGCGAATCTGAAAAACCTTGCTTGAACATGCCGCCATCAGACAGGCGAACGGGGGGAAATTCCACAAGTGCTTGATTCAGAAGATTAGCCAGCGATGCACAAGTATCTAGCCTGTCCCCCAAGGATTTCAAGAGGGACGGGGATAATGTTTGAAGATGCTTTTTGAGTTTTGGCAAGCGCACAAGGCTGTCACGCAGGGCGCCGATATCCCGGGGCCCGGCGGTTCCTACGCAGGCGCGGCTTACGATTCGCTCTAAATCGCGGATGCCTTTTAGCAGCTCCAGCACTGTGGTTCGGGCGCTCAGGATTTTCACGAATTCCTCCACCGCATCCAACCGCTCGGTGATTGCGTTTTCCTCTCGCAGGGGGTTCAGCACCCAGTTGCGCAGCAAGCGCGCCCCCATGGGCGTTACGGAACGATCTAGAATTTGCAGCAGTGTCCCTTCCCGCGTCCCGCCGTGGATGTTGCGCACCAACTCCAAGGAGCGTTGCGTCACGGCATCCAGCACCATGCCTTGCCGCTGCAGCTTAACGTGCAGATTGCGAATGTGGGCCACGGTGCTTTTTTGCGTTTCACGAAGGTATTGCAACAAGGCGCCAGCGGCCTGCGTCCCTTGGGGGAGCTCATCGGCGCCAAACCCTTCAAGGCTTTGCACGTTGAAGTGTTCCAGCAACAGTGCCCGGGCGCGGTTCAGCTGAAAATCTGAATCCGGAAGGCGCGTAATGGCGATTGCTTGTTCAGCCAATAGGGGATTCAGAATGGAGGCATCCGCCTCGCCCGGCAGCAGAATTTCTTTCGCCTCAAGGCGGGTCAGTTCGCTGACAAGCTCTTGCTCGGCCCCCTCTTTGGGGAGCTGTGTTAGGGCAAAAAAACCGGTGGAAATATCGGCAATGGCAATACCCCACTCCCCCGCTGCGTTGGGGCTTAAGCACACAAGGTAATTATTTGCGGCGTCCTCCAGCATGGATTCCTCCATGGCAGTGCCGGGAGAAATCACGCGAACAATCTCTCGCTTTACAAGGCCCTTGGCTTCCTTGGGGTTTTCCATTTGCTCGGCCATGGCCACGCGTTTGCCCAAGCGAACCAACTTAGCCAAGTAACTTTCAATCGCATGGTACGGAACGCCCGCCATGGCAACATCACCATCGGAGCCTGCCCCCTTGCGCGTTACGGTAATATTCAACAACCGCCCTGCTTCTTCAGCATCCTCGGCATAAGTTTCATAGAAATCCCCACACCGAAACAACAACAACGCATCTGGGTTCTCGGCCTTCAGGGCAGAGTACTGTTGCATCATAGGGGTGGAATAAGACATTGGGGGCATGGGATTGCTAATTCATTCGCTTTGGGTACCGGGGTTATTTTTGGTAATTTGCCTCAAGGCTTCATAGAGTGCAATCCCTGTTGTGGTGGCTAAGTTTAGGCTTCTGCCGTTTTCGCTGGGCATGGGGACAAGCAAATGCTGCTCGCGAGGAATGGCGTTGCGGATCTCATCGGTTACGCCGTGGGGTTCGTTGCCAAACATCAGCACATCTGAAGGGGAAAACTCGGCGTCCCAATAGGGGCGTTTGCCGTGGGTGGTGAAGAGCCAGATTTTTCGTTCGGCGTTGGCGGCCATAAAGTCTTGGAAGGTGTTATGGACGGTTTTATCGACGTGTTCCCAGTAATCCATGCCGCTGCGTTTCAGGGATTGATCCGTAAAGGTAAAGGGAATGGGGCGGATAATTTGCAGGTGGGTGGAGGTTGCCGCGCACAAACGACCGATGGTGCCCACGTTTGCTGCAATTCGGGGGGAATAAAGGCAGAGGGAAAGTTGGTGGTGTATCAGGCTGGAAGAAGGGGTATTCATGGCTGATTTCTCTGGGGAACAGGATTTTCCTTGATGCGCAAGGGCGTTGTTCCTTACAAGAATATTCCTGCTTGGGCCCATGGCGCAACTGGTTAGCGCTCCCGGCTCATAACCGGTAGGTTGTAGGTTCGAGTCCTACTGGGCCCACCAAGCATTTTCACCACATTTTCGGTAAGAGTGGCGCACCTGTTTAGGGCAACGATCCCCTCCCTGGGGGCGACGATCTCCGAATCGTCGTAAGTCTCACCCTTGCAGCCAAGTCTGAAGTTATTCACCACTGATGCACACGGATTCCACGGATGGGGGTTAGCCTCGAAAATCTGTGCGCATCAGTATAATCCGTGGTGTAAGGGTTTCTTGTAATGACGAAGCGTGTTCTCTAAGCTTACGACGAATCGGAGTTCGTCGCCCCCAGGGAGGGGATTATTAGGGGTATAATCCGCGGACGGCTTTTTCGTTGCCGGTTTTGCCGACGCCTAAAATTAGGGCGGCTTTGCGCATGTTCACGTTGTGCCTCTCTGACGTGCGGTGAACGGAGATGAAGGCGCGGCGGATGAGTTGCTGCAGGCGAACGTCCACCTCTTCGGCGGTCCAGAAGAACATTTGTATGTCCTGAACCCACTCGAAGTAGGAGACAATTACGCCGCCGGAGTTGCAGAGAATATCGGGGATGAGCATAATCTCCGAGGCCTCAATAACCTTGTCGGCCTCCGTGGTGCAGGGGCCGTTTGCGCCTTCGGCAATCAGGCGGCATTGCAGGCCGCGGGCGATTTCTTCATCAATTTGGCGCTCCAACGCGGCGGGTACAATGATGTCGCATTTTGTGGTGAAGAATTCTTTTATCGTAACTTTTTCCAACCCCTGGAACCCTTCAAGCGTGCTATGGGATTGCAGATATTCAACCGCCTTCACGGGATCAATTCCGTTGTCGCTGAGGTAGCAGCCAGAGACGTCGGCAATGCCTTTGATTGTGCAGCCCCGCTGGTGAAGTTCAATCGCTGCCACGGAGCCAACGTTGCCGAAGCCTTGGATGATCACGCTGCTTTCGTTGAGCTTCATTTTCAGAACTCGGGCAGCCTCCTCAATGCAATACACAACGCCGCGGCCGGTTGCCTCGCGGCGGCCTAGGGTGCCGTACAGGGAGGCGCTTTTGCCGGTGATGATTTGCGGAACGCTGTGGCCCACGTTCATGGAGTAGGTATCGTACATCCACGCCATTTCTCGCTCGCCGGTTCCCATGTCTGGCGCCATAACATCGATGTTTGGGCCGATAAAGGGGAGGAGTTCCTGCATCAGGCGGCGGGTTAGGCGTTCAATCTCGCCCACGCTCATGCTGCGGGGATCACAGTTAACACCACCTTTTGCGCCGCCAAAGGGAAGGCCCGTGAGCGCGCACTTCCACGTCATCATCATGGCAAGGGCGGCAACTTCCCCCAAATCCACGTGGGGATCGTAGCGAACGCCCCCTTTACCGGGGCCTGCGGTGAGGGAATGCTGAACGCGGTAGGCTTGAAAAACCTTTGTGGAGCCGTCGTCCATGCGCACGGGGATGGCAACAATGATTGCACGCTTAGGGTAGCGCATGCGGTCGATAATGCCTCGCTCAACATCGATGTAATCAACCACGGACATCATTTGATCGACTGCTTGCTGAAAGAAGGGGGAATTATCGTACATGGATTAAGCCTTTTATGAATTGGGTTTTTGTTTTGCCAGATTGTTGCAACAGGGGCAACTTCCAAACTTTACAGGGTAAAAAATTTTGACTGTACCCAGCGGATAATTGTTCGGTAATTAGGCTTTTTCTGACTCTGATTTTGCGGAGTCGAACCCGTATTTTTCCAGGCGATAGCGTAGGGTTGCGCGGCTTAGGCCAAGGAGCTTTGCTGCGGCGGATTTGTTTTCGTTGCTGCGAACTAAAGCTTGCTCAATCAGTTCCTTTTCGTGGGTTTCCAAATCAAAGCCAACTTCGGGGATGCGAAACGGGTGCCACCGCTGGGTTGAAGGGAGTTGTTCTTGGTGTTGATTTGTGGCGGATGAGTTCGTGGTAGAATTTTGTTCTTCGGTTTTTCTTTGGCGTTCTGAAACGGAGGGGCCTAGGGAGGGGCCGGCTTTCTCGTATTCCTCAGTAATGCGGCCCAACGCCTCCAACCCCGCAAGGGATTCTGCCTGAATTAAGTCTGGCGTAAGCTCGCTTCCTTTGATTAAAATCATGGCGCGCTCAATCACGTTTTGCAGTTCCCGAACGTTGCCCAGCCAACGGTGATCCAGCAGAACTTCTTCAGCTTCGCGGGTGATTTTTGGCTGCGGTTTGCCCATTTCTTCGGCAAAGCGGTTCAGGAAAAATTCTGTCAGGGGGATGATGTCGTTCTTCCGTTCCCGCAGGGGGGGAAGCACGATGGGAAATACATTGAGGCGGTAAAATAAATCATCGCGAAAGAGGCCTTTGCTGACTTTATCCCGCAGGTTTTTGTTGGTGGCGGCAACAAAGCGAATATCTGTTTTAATGGTTTTTGTGCCGCCCACACGTTCAAACTCTTGGGATTCCAAGGCACGAAGAAGCTTGGCTTGAAGCGATAAATCCATTTCGCCGATTTCATCTAGGAAAAGCGTTCCGCCGCTTGCCATTTCAAAGCGGCCTTTCTTCTGTTCCATGGCACCGGTGAAGGAACCGCGTTCATGGCCGAAGAGTTCGCTTTCCAGCAGGTTTTCAGGAATGGCGGCGCAGTTAAGGGCAATGAACGGCCCCCGTGACCTTGGGGACGCCAAATGGATTGCCCGTGCCACCAGCTCTTTGCCGGTGCCGGATTCGCCGTAAACAATCACCGTGGTGTTTGCCAAGGCAACTTCGTGGGCAATATCTAGCAGCTTCAGCATTTTTTTATCTTCGCACACAATTTTTTCAAAGGCGTAGCGGTTGCGCAGTTCTTTGCGAAGCAAGCGGTTTTCCGTGCGCATTTCCCGCTCTTTCACGGCGTGCTGAATGGCTAACTTAATGCGGGCTTCCTCAAAGGGCTTTGTAATGTAATCCGTGGCGCCGGCGCGCATGGCATCCACGGCAGATTCAATACTTCCGAAGGCGGTGATTACGATGATTGGCGTATCGGGATCGTCCTCACGGATTTCCTTGATCAACTCCATTCCAGACATATTAGGCATCCGCAAATCCGTGATCACCACATCGTGGGGGTTTTCCCGAAAAGCGTTCAAGGCTTCGCGCCCATCAGCAACCAGCTCTAATTCATAATCCGCGTTGGAGAGCAACATCCCCAACAGGCGGCGCATTCGTTCTTCATCTTCGGCAATTAGTAAACGAGTCATAATCCTGATGAAGCCCCCGATTGTTCATCGAGGGCAACGGAGAAAGCAGAGTGACACGCTAATCAGCGGGTGAATTAGTTGGGGGGCGGCGGCGGAGGCGGGGGATAATTTTTCCAATCTTTCACGTCATCGCCATCATCCTCCGGCACGGGCGGTGGCAAGGGAGGCGGTTCGCTGGCATAGCGAGAGGGCCTTGGGGCACTTGGTGAGTCGTCGTTCTCTTCATCTACCTGGGTTGGCTCATTGGGGTAGTAATCTGAGGGCGGAGGTGGTGGCGGCGGGTAGGCGCCGGAATCGCCCGATGCGGAATCCTCGGTATCATCCACCGCGTACCGGCTATCATCAGCGCTGCCGTAGCGAGCCTCATCGGCATCGTAAGCATCGTTGTTGGGCAACGGTGGTGGGGCGTAAGCCGAGTAGGCATCCTGCGGCGGGGGGAGGGGCGGGGGCGTATACGCCGATTGGTCGTATTTCCCTTCATAAGCTCCGGTGTTTTGGGGGGGATCTTGAGGGGCGTATTGGTTTTGTGCTTCCTCATAGTAGGATTCACCGGCAGAGTGATCACCCTGAGGATTGCCTTCATAGGGGGAAGGATTTGCCCCGTACTCTGAGGGTTGTTCGGGTGCTTGGTATGCACCGCTTGCCTGCTGCGCTTGGTATTCATCGAACGTGGGTTGAACGTAAACTTGGCTACGAAGATCCGCTGGGGGTGGTGGGCCGTTGTAGGGGCCAGAACCAAAGCCTAGCCCGCCCCCACCGGGATTGAAAGGATCTTTCATAATCGTGTTTGGGCCCAAGTGACCTTCAATAAAGTATAAACTAAAGGCCGACATTAGTATATAAGCAGGTGATAGAATCGTGCAAATTGCAATAACATTAATAATGGGAATGCAACCAATGCAAATGCACATAAGCGGGAAGATTGCAATAAATGTTGCAATCCCGAATAGTATATTGAGCACAAACTTCAAAAATAGAAAGAAAATACCTTGAAGAGGGTATTGAGAAAATAGTTGGAATGATTGGCCCAACGCAGAAAATGCTTTGATGTCCTTCGCAAGCATTATCGGTATAGTATAGTTATTGATCAAGAAACTGATGAAACTAAATACCAAACCTAACAGGAATAAAATGAGTCCGGCTATGATCATCAAACCGAGCGGTAAAGAAGCAAAATCAAGGCTCTGATTACTCTGGTAAAATAAATATACACCAATTGAAGCAGCAACAAGTACAAGAGTTGTTGGAATAAAGAAGAATGCAATTTTCATGAGAAATAAAGAGTTCGCTAAGTGAGAATAGCTACCATCAAATACCAGCGGATTATTTTGAATTTGGCCGTTTGATATTTTACTAACTAAGGAAAATTCAGCATGGCTTCCCACATAATAGGAGGCTAATAAGAATACCAAAACAATAAGGAGAATTACCAAAGCTGCCGCAATAATTATTGCTGTATTAACCCCTTGTAAGGGGTTTGAGCCCCCTCCGCCGCCAAAGTCAAAGTTGGTGTTGAAATTTCCAATACCAACTCCACCACGGCCACAATTCACGAGAAATGAAACAAACCCAATGATCAGCCAATTCTTCCACTCGAACGGCTGAAACATCATTTCCATCATTCGGTCCCAAGCTTTTGTTAGGGAATCCATTACGTCAGGTTCATGAGTTTTCATCTGGATTAATGATCTCCTACGATTCTATGCTTTTTCATTTGATTCTTTATTATTCTCAGCATTTAATTCATCAATGCGCTCTTTGCTGTATAGGCGCGCATAGTAGGAATTGGGTAGAGCAAGAAGCTCCTGGTGAGATCCTTTTTCCAATACTTTCCCCTCAGAGAGAACAACAACACAATCGGCATTGCGGATGGTGGAAAGCCTGTGGGCGATAATAATCACCGTGCGGTCCTCCATGAGGCGGTTCAATGCATCTTGCACAAGGGCTTGGCTTTCGTTATCCAGCGCGCTTGTGGCTTCATCCAATATTAGGATGGGGCTATTTTTGAGTACCGCTCGGGCAATGGCAATGCGCTGACGTTGACCGCCGCTCAGCTTGCCGCCTCGTTCGCCAATTTTGGTTTCATACCCATCAGGCAGTTGCATAATAAAATTGTGGGCATTGGCTGCCTTTGCAGCATCTTCTACTTCTTCCTTCGTAGCAGAACGCCGGCCGTAGGCAATATTATCAAACAAGGTGGAATCAAAAAGGATTGTATCCTGTGTTACGATTGCAATTTGCTCGCGCAGGCTACTGAGGGAAACATCCCGCAGGTTAATGCCGTCAATCAGGATTGATCCTTCGTTAGGATCATAAAACCGGGGGATGAGCCGTGAGATCGTTGTTTTCCCCGACCCTGTTTCCCCCACAATGGCGTAAACTTTCCCCTTGGGAATGGAAAGATCAAGGCCCCGCAGAACCCAATCGCGGTCGTCCGAATAGCGGAAAAAGGCATTGCTAAAGGTAATTTCATTCTCAATCGGCAGCAGGCGAATGGGGTTTGGCGCTTCCGCTACAATGGGTTTTGTATCAATGATTTCAAACACACGCTCCGCACTTGCAAAGCCGCGTTGCAGGCGCATCCACACGTTGGTGATTCCCTTGAACGGCTTCATCAACCGGGAGATCATGAACAAATAGGCACCAAACTCAACCCCGGTCATCCCCTCTTCCACGGTTACAACGTAAACCCCTGCTACAACCACAGCGGTAACGGCAATGGTGGTAAGCACCTCGGTAATGGCGGGGGCGGCAATGGATAGGCGTGTTCGGCGAAGCTGGCGCCGAAGCTGTGCACGTGCAATGGTGCGAAAACGTTTTTTCTCGTACTTCTCCGTGTTGAAGGCCTTTACAATGTGAATACCAAGAATTGTTTCCTGCATCACGTCCATCAGGTAGGCATCTTCCTCAGCGTCAGCCCGGCTCATGTCCCGAAGTTTGCGGCTCATAAACAGAATGGGGATTACAATGATTGGCATGGCAACAAAGGTAATCAGTGTTACTTCAGGGCTAAGGTAACAGAGAACAGCCAAAACAAAAACAACTTCGAAAGGGGCGAAAACACTTTCCTGCAGCACGGATTGAATGATGATCCGAACCTTACCAATATCGGAGTTCAACCGCGACATCAGGTTCCCGGAGGAGCGATTGGCCAAGTGGGTGAGATCTAAATTCAGGCAGGCGTCGTACAATTCCACTTTCATATCCTGCGTGCCGTAGAACACGATTTTGTTGATTTGGTAGCGAGAAAGGTACTCCAGCAGGGTTTTCAGTAGTACGGAGATAATCAGCAGCGCAGCAATATACTTGATCGCGCCCGTCCCCTCTTCCCGCAGAAATCGGTAAACCCACTCGGTCAACGCCTGCTTATTGGCATCAACAAATTCACTTAAGGATTCCATGAACGGAACATTATCTTGAATGGTATTGAGAATGCCGCCGGCATTGGGAAGGGCATTTGCGGCGGCTTTCTCCGCGGCGGCTTCATCGGCCCGTTGCTGTAAAGCCTCTGGAGAAACCGATTCGGGATCAATCACCACTTGAATCGCCGGGATCAACGGGAGCAAACTCCCTGTGCCCACAAAAGTGGCGAGGAATGAAAAGACTAGGGCAATAAAGATGGAGTATTTACGGGGCCAAGCATAGCTAAGTACGCGACGAAAGAGGCGTTTTTTTTTCTCTACCGGGATTCGTTTGGCTGGTGCCTTCGGTTTTTTTATTTGAGGTTCTTCCGTCACGGATGAACATCCTTTTTTTCACAAACCCCTGAACGGGGCCCGGAGGTGGTTTTTGGGTTTGTTGCGCACTTCAAACTCGCTAATCCGTGCACTACACCGCAGAACATTTGCCGTGCAACCGAAAGAAGAAACCAAACTAGCCCATGGTGGCAATGGGGCAATTCCCGATGAAGCAACAAAACACCCATTTATTTTCAGCCCTGATGTGGCTGGCCTTTCTTTATTGGATGGGCACTGTGTTTATGCTGACTTCAGCGCCCCCCAGCACGTTTTCAAAACCGGGGTTTTTCTTTCAACTCCCTGAGTTCATCAAAAACATCCCTAATCTGGATAAATTTATTCATTTTTCCTTCTATTTTGGGGCAATGTTTTTTCTAACAATAGCAGTGCAAACCTCGCCGAAAGGCGTGTTCCGTGGTAATCAGAAGATTGCATTCATCGCCGTAACGCTCTTGGTTTTAGCGGCAATGGGTGAATTGAAGCAGCTTTACATTCCCGGCAGAACGGCTGATCTGTGGGATTTTGTTGCCAACCTAACCGGCGGCGCCGTTGCCATTTGGATTGTGTACCTGCTCTTCAGCCGCCTGAAACAGCAGAAAAGCCTGAGAATATAAACGATCATGCACTTCATAGTACCTAAGTATAACACGGATACAAACACATGGTCGTTCGGTAGAAAAAATACTGTTTGAATTAGATCAAACGCGCTGAAGTGATGCGTGTTGCCTTCAGATTTTGTGCCCTTGAGTTTTTGTGATGGTGTGGAATTTCTCAATCAACTCGCGGGTAATAGGGCCCGGATCTCCGAATGGGCCAATGTTGCGGCCATCAATCCGGCGCACAGGGATTACCTCTGCTGCAGTGCCTGTCAGGAACACCTCATCTGCGGTGTACACCTCGTAAAGCGTAAAGGGTTCACGGGTAACTGTGTAGCCGCTTTCAACGGCAATATCAATCACAGCATCTTGCGTAATGCCGCGCAGCGCGCCCATGTAGGCGGGGGGAGTGAACAATACCCCATTCTTGATGATGAAAATATTATCGCCGGAGGCTTCAATCACATACCCTTCGCCGTTCAGCATAAGGGCTTCGCCCATTTTTGTTTCCAAGGCAGAGATTTTTGCCATAATGTTGTTCAAATAGTTCAGGGATTTAACGCGAGCAGAGAACGTATCCGGCGCAACGCGGCGCGAGGCGGAGGTGATAATCGTAAGGCCTTCCTCGTAGTACTTTTGATCGTACATCTTGATGTTAGCGGCGATGCAAATAACGCTGGCCTTAGGGCAATTGAAGGGTGAAAGCCCTAGATCGCCGTTTCCGCGGGTAATGATAAGGCGAATATAGCCTGAGGTAAGGCCGTTGCGGCGGCAAGTTTCAGCCACGATTTCGGCGATTTCTTCCTTCGTATTCGGGATTTCCAAGATGATTGCTTTGGCGCTGTCCCAAAGGCGATCCAAGTGTTGATCCAACCGAAAGATGTTCCCCGAATAAAGGCGAATCCCCTCAAACACGCCGTCGCCATAAAGCAAACCATGGTCAAACACGCTAATCTTAGCATCGGCTTTAGCACAGTATTGGCCATCAATGTATACAACTTCAGTCACAGCAACATTTCCTCTTCATTTAAACGGTTTTGGGGTTGTACATGGAACCCCCAGCAATGCAATCAAAACCTCTTGATAGAGCACTTCAGGGCGCCAGCATTTCAGCGTTGCGCTTTTGGCACTTGATTGGTTGCCTACTACAAGAAGCCCCCACGAAAGGCCTTAAAACGATGCCCAGAAATACGGATATTCCACAAGAGCACGGTCACCACGAATTACGTGCCCATTTAGCTGAACTTTATTGGCGAACCATCACACGGCCAATTCCCCCGGATCAAATTTTAGGGTACTACTTTCGTAAGCAGGAAAACATTGCCCAAAAAGCCCGCGGTTTTTTAGCCGCAGCCCTCTACGATTTACTGCGCGAGCGTTACCGGTTGCATGCGTTGATGAGTAACAGAACCCCCTACGACAGTTGGAACGGTTGCATGCCGTTGCCCGCGGTTCGCGCGGAGGATGAAACCATTGCCGCCCTTTCCTTTTGGCTGTGGCGGCAATACGGCGCCTCTGAAAGCGAACAATACGTGCTGTTTAGTAACTTGATTCCCCTGTGGCGCGAACTCACTCTGGATGACAGCGAAGAAGGCCGGCGATTTCCGAATCCCAACCAGATTGACCCGCTGATCTTTGTGGCAATCCCCACGGTGTTTCGCCCTACGGCCCTAGCGGTTTGGAAAAGTGGGTTGCCCCTAGATTTGGCTGATCGGTGGAGAGCGCGCTTTGGCGAGGAGGAGTTTGAGGCGTTGGTGAAAGAGTTCAGCAGGCCCGCCCCGCTGGACTTGCGCATTAACACGCTAAAAATTACGCGGGAAAAAGCCCTGGAAGTTTTTGCCGAACATGAAATTCAAGCCACAAAAACCGCTCTTTCAGCAGACGGAATTCGCCTAGACCAAAAGAAAAACATCTTTCGCATGCAGGCGTTTGAAGAAGGCTGCTTTGAGGTTCAAGATGCTGGCAGCCAACTTGTGGGTTTTGCCTGCAACGCCAAACCCACTTGGCGTGTTCTGGATGCCTGCAGCGGCGCCGGCGGCAAAAGCCTTCACCTTTCCGCCCTGATGAAAAATCGCGGGGAAATTTTTGCCCACGACTCCGAGGCAGATCGGTTGCAGACTCAAAAGAAACGCCTGAAACGCTCGGGCAGCCAAAACGTGCGCCTGATTGATCCCGGCACAGCCCCCGAGCACGGCCCCTACGACCTAGTGCTAATTGATGCTCCTTGCCTTGGTTTTGGCACCTTGCGGCGCAACCCAGACTTCTTGTGGCGTGGCATGCTAAACGAACGCCTGCAGGAAATTGCTGCCATGCAGGCAGGGTGTTTGAACGACTACGCTCCCCTTGTAAAACCCGGCGGAATATTAGTTTATGTTACCTGTAGTTTTGAACCCGAAGAGACTTCCGCTCTGCTGGAGAAACACCAGTTTATTCAACAGAACTTTACGCCAGATGCGTTGGCGCCAAACTTCAAGTATTTCAACATTCACCTGCATGATTTGGAGAAAGAAAGCCACTCGCTCACACTGCTGCCAAACCGCCACCATACGGATGGTTTTTTTATTGCGCGCTACAAACGTAAGGGGTAATCCCTAATTCCTTGGCTAGCATCAATCAATCCGTGCCTGTTGCTGAATTAGTCGCAAGGGCTTCTTCAGCGCTCTGCATTGGCGCCTCAGTTAGAATTGTGGCGCTCGCTGCATCCTCATCCCGTGCTGAGTTTTCCTCTTGCTTCGCGTAATCTGTAATCAGCCTAAGGGTATACTCTTGGGGCGAGATCAGGAGTTTTAATTCTTCTTCAAAGGCGGGGCACCAAGTGATTTTTCTGCTGTTCAGCTTTACAACTACCCGGGGTGGTTTAAGTTCTGCCCAAGGGAGTGACACGGGCGTTGAGCCGCTGTATGCTTTGCACAAAGCAAGCAGTTCCTTTAGCAACGCTGCACTTGCCTGTTGGGGTTGTAGCGTTAGCAACTCCGCCTGCAAGGATACGCGTTGGGCTTCCTCCGGAAGATCAACCCGCAAGGCTTCAAGGCAAATCATTTTATCGTGCAAGCGGCCGGTCATCATAACAACATCTGCTTGGTGATAACGCTCCTGCAGTTGGTGCCATTGGTGTTGGCTTATGCGTACAAGGTTGATTCCTACTTCCGCGTAACCACAAACATCTGACCGAGGGGGAGAAGGATCCAACGCTGCGAGGGGGCCGATGAGGGACACGATTGGGCGTTTTGCTTTTCGCCGCTGGGGAAGCATGGTGTAGATGTTCGCCTCGGCAATTAAGTCCGAGTAGAAATAGCAGGGCGAAGCTGAAATTTGAATCTTCGTTGCCATACGCTCTTGGGCAAGTAGTTCATCGGTGGTAAATTCAGGGGCAACAGTAGGGGGATTTATATCTAAGATTTGCGCATTATCCTGCAAAAAGTCGCAGTGCTCAGCATTGAAAAAATGGGAGAATGTTGTTGCCGACCGCGGCAGAGTGAGAGGCCTGAGAAGAGGTTGCAACCGCTGGAATTTTTGTAGCACTTGGCCCCTGCTTTCATGCATTAGATCAAAGGCGCCGGCGTGGATTAAATCCGCAACCTGTTCGGCCGTTACAAACTCCGGATCAGTGCGTTGCAGAAAATTCTTCAGGTTCCCAAAATCCATCTCTTGGCGAACCTTTTCAATTTCTTCGTGGGCAATCGGCGTAAGGCTGGCAATCTGGCACAAACCGGGGCGCAAGGCATTTCCTTCGGGCAACCATTCATGAGCAGAGCAATTAATATCCAGCGGTTTAATTTCAATCTTCCGCAAATACAACTCATGAATTAAGGCCTGTTGGCGCTTCGGATCAGCCGTGTAAGTTGTCATGTAGGCAGCGGAAAATTGTAGCGGGTATTGCAGCTTCAGCGCTAAGCACATCAGGGCAATTACAGCTTGTTCGCAGAACTCTGATTCCGGAAGCACAATGGAGTGGGCCTCGTTCCAATCTTTCAGGGCGGCCAGCATTTGGCCTAATGAGCGGGGTTTCTTTTGGCCTAAAAATAACCGTAAGCCCGGTGCTTCAAGAAATTCAATGCCCCGTAATGAGTCTGTTCCTAATGCATCCCAAACGCGGTTGGATTGGTTCAGCAACAAATCTTCTGCCGTAAAATTTTCGTCGCCTTCATGGCGAATACGGTTTGTAGCATGCGCTAAAAGCTGAAGGGCTAAATCCTCCTGCAACCGGATTACACCACCCCCCAGCGCGGCACACTGGGCGCTGCTCCAAGGTGATGTACGCTGATCTTGGGCTTGAAGCCTACGGAACTTAGTCTCGGTTTTGCGAACGGGCAAGGGTGTAGTGCAAGGTTTTACTTTCAGAAGAGGGACGCAGGAGTTGGATTCCGCCAAGCCAAACACGTGGGGTTCTGGCAACGCTTTAATGGGAAGGGATTTCAGCCTGCGGGACAACCAAGCCAGCGTGCGTGCATCGTTGAACAGCCACTTTTGCGCGGGGTCTTGCCCGGCGGGTGTTAGGCGCTCGCGGGTTGAGTACACATCCCAGTTTTTTGTTTCCAGCATTTTTTTCTTTAGCTCTTCGCTCAACCCCAAGTGCCCTGCGGCTAAATCGATTGCCTGCTCCTGAGTTCGCTCTGCCCAGCGCGAGGTTGCAAAACAGTGATTGCCAAGCAACTTGCGCAACACCTCTTCAGCGGCCAATCGTTGATCTGGTGCAATCCGGATGGTGAGTTCGCGGGTTACATTCTCCACGGTAATGGGCGCAGTACCCAATTGAAAAGGCTCTAGCCGAGTAAGCGCAAGCAGCGAACAAACCAAGCTGGTGGAGTACCTGCCAAGGCCGGGACCGTAGAGGATTTTTGCCGCGTCGAATTCCTCCAGCACCCGAACAATCCAGATCAAGCCGTTGGGAATTCCCTTTTCCACAAGCAGGGCAAATTCTTCGTTCAGGCGTTCGCGCCAAGGAACCGGCGAATCTTTATACCGGGATTGCGCTTCGCTAAAGCAACCGTTCCAGATGAACGAATCAGCATCCACTCCCCGGGCAAAATCGCTTTTGGGAAACGGTTGAGCCGGATCTCGGAACTCCCAAATCAAGGCTCGTCCCAACTCTTCCAGCCCTTCAATCGCACTGGGGTAATCTGCATAAACGTGGGCTGCATCTTTAGGTAAGCGCAAATGCTCGCGCTCCTCAAGGGGGCGAAGGTAATCCTCAAAGGAGCGCTCGCTAGGGCCTTCACTGCTACAGCGGTCCGCTACAATGCGGTATGCAACATCATCCTCCGGCAAGGTGCACCGCACGGTAGGCATTGCACAAAGCCGCAGGTTGTGCTCCTGCGCGAACGCTGCAAGCTTCTCACAAAGACCTTTTTTGAATGAAGGTAAGGGCAAACCCACGTATAGCTGGCTGGGCTCCAAGGAGTCTTGAAAACGACGAATAATTTCCGCCGCAAGCTCTTGATTCCCGTTTTGCAACAACCGGCCAAGTTCGCCTTGCTCTTCACCAAGAATGAAAACTAAGCCGTCGGGATTCTCCAGTAAATCTTCATACGTAACATGAAGTGCGGCAGAATCCTCGCCGCCAGAGCGATCTTGAGCACGGGAAAGCAGGGCAAGTAAGCGCAGCCAACCCCGCTCGGAACTGGCAAAAACACGCATTCTGCCCAAGCGCCATACAAACCCTTCAGCTGGGAACGGTGCAACGCGGAATGTTACCCCTGTTAGCCCCCGAATCCCCGCCTCGCGACAAAGCAACACGAATTCCGCAATCCCATCCACGGACATCATATCGCATAAACCTAAGGCTTTGTAGCCCGTTTTTTTTGCCTGAATCACAAGCTCTTCCAACCGCACCAAGCTATCTTGGGGGCTAAATCCAGAAAAAATGCTGAAACAGGAATCAAACGCCATAAGGGGAAACGACAAACACGAAAGAAATCTTTTCGAGGTACACATCAAAACGAATCTCGTTGAAGGCCCCACACTGTCAAGTTCCTTCCCCCAAGAAAACTCAGGAAAAAATTCACTGTGTGTGAATTACCGTTTTCCGATTTTGCGCCCGCGTTTTTCTGCTGTTGGAAAGCTGTAAGCAAAGGCCGATTTACAGCGCGGCGTTAATCTTGATCATCGGATTCTAAGCCTTCTGCCGGGGCTTCCTGCTCATCAAGTTCCGCATCGGGATTCTCCCGTTGTTTTTTGCGTTTCTCAAACTCCGAAAGGATTTCCAACGCCAACTGATCTTTCGTCATTTTCGGCAACGGCATGCGCCAATCACCATCCACCAAGGTTGCTTGATTTGTATCAGATTGAAAGCCTGATCCCACTTCAGTTATAGGGTTTGCAACGATCATATCGAAGCTTTTTTTGTGGAGTTTTTGCCGCGCGTTTTCCTCTAGTTCTTCAGATTCAGCGGCAAAGCCGATGAAAAACTGTTCCGGCCGGCGCACGCGAGATGCTTCCAGCGCAACATCCGGCGTGCGCACTAACCGCATAATCATCTCTGGGGTTGAGGATTCTTTCTTCACCTTATGGTGCTCCCGGTGTTCCGGGCGCCAATCGCTTACGGCTGCGGCAAAAATTGCGCAGGTTGCTTGGGGAATATACTTTAGCACGGCATCTTTCATTTCCTCGGCCGTTGTAACATGCTTCACTACATCCAGGTTAGCATGATCCACCGGAAGCTCCGTAGGGCCGGTGATCAGAATCACGCGGGCGCCGCTGCGCTTGGCTTGCCGTGCAAGGGCAAAACCCATTCGCCCCGTGCTGGGGTTTGTAATGCAGCGCACAGGATCCGCAAATTCCCGGGTGGGGCCGCTAGTGATTAAGAGCGTTTCCCCCTGCAACTTCGGTCGGCCTTTGGTGCGCCCTTGGGAGGTTTCAATCACCTCCAAAATGTCATCCACTGGGGCCAAGCGGCCAATGCCTAAATCGCCGCAAGCGGTGCGCCCCTCGGTGGGTTGAATCACGTGGTGCCCAACGGCAACCAAACGCTTAATGTTCTGCGTAACAAAGGGGTTTTCATACATGGTTGGATTCATGGCGGGCGCAACAATCAGACTTCCGGGCCAAGCAAGGACAAGGGTGGAAAGCGCGTCTTCTGCCATTCCGTGGGCAAGGCGCGCGATAACGGCGGCCGTAGCGGGTGCAACACAGAAGGTATTGGCCCATTTTGTAAGGGCCAAATGATCCATTTCGCCCGGCGCTTCTGAATCCCACAAAGAAGTTGTAACTCGGTGCCCGGTAATCGCCTCAAAGGCTGCGGGTTGAATTAACCGTTTGGCGTGCTCTGTCATCACAACGCGAACTTCACCCCCCTGCTTTACAACTTCGCTGGCAATATCAAGGGCGCGGTGGGCGGCAATGGAACCTGCCACGCCGAGTAAGAGTTTCACTTGATTCATGGTAAATGGTGCTCCTGTGGTTAAGCTCGCGGCAGCGAGGCAAGCGGTGAAACGTTCGAACTATTCCGGCGAACGTGCCGAAAGGCTGAAGACGATGTATTGTCGATAATGGTCGGAGGCTTCACCCGCAAGCAATTCTGCACGATGTACGGTAATTTCCGGACTTGCAAAGGCGTGATCAATCTGCACAAGGGGGAAATAATTGGGAAAGCTTGCCAACCAACCACTGGGGCGTTGTTCAGCATGAAGATAAGCATCTTGATAATCTCGGAAAACGCGGTTTAGCCAATAACTGCCGCGGGGCGTATTGAAATCCCCCACAACAAGAGTAGGCTTGCCTTGAAGCTCCAGAAGTACCTCCTCCAACTCAAGAAAACACTGCGCCGTTGTACGCCGGGGCGGACTAGGCAGATCTACCAGCAGCAGAAGAAACTCTTCATCCTGATTCGTTTTCAGCGTGGATTGAAACACCCGCAACGGAGTTCGCGTGGTAAGTTCCTGAAAATCTAGCACGGGGTATTTACTGCCCACTGCCATTTGGCGCGTGGCAACCCAACGGTAATCGGCGGAAAGCTCGGCCTTCAAAAAATGGGGAACGTCCCCTTGGTAGGTTCCCTCAACCAACGTGTTAATATCGGCATCCGGTTCTTGGTACCCTTCAATCACACCGCGCTTGCCCTGATTATACATCATCACATTCCACGAAAGCAGGGTGGTTGCGTTCGCTGGTTTGGCAGTATTCACCAAACTGCTGGGCGTAAAAAACAGGGGTTGCTCTTGATTGAAAATCACTGCACTAAGCAACAGCGTTGCAAAAATAAGCGTAAGCTTCAATCGGCGGCCCAACAGCCCTAAGATTGCGAGTGCGGCGGGAAGGGCAAACACCCAAAACGGCAGCCAAAATAGAACTTCGGTCCCCAACCATCGGTCACGGAACGCGAGGCGTAGAATCAACAGCGACAGAAAAAACACGGTGAATAAAATGGA
>DAIOTT010000002.1:37610-48807 GCA_036751885.1 Candidatus Sumerlaeota bacterium | reverse complement strand
ATCTGGTCACAGTGCGGAATATTTCTAGTTATTTGCCCTTGTTCAAGCAACTACAGATGGATAATAACCAGCGCATTATTCCGGGGGCTTCAACCATTTCAACACGTGAAGAAATACTTGAGTACGGCGCACAATTCCCGCCCAAAAAAATTGAAGAAATTCCGTTTCCGCGTCGGTTTTCAGGGTTGGATTACTATTGTTTCGATCTTGAATTATCCCTTGGCAGTGAAAAAAAGAACTTCTACTAAACCGCTAAAACCTGAGGAATTGTGATTCAGCGGGATAAAAACGAGTGTTTTTGCCATTTCGTAGTCAATAGGTCTTGCGTCAGTTTTCACCCCGTTTTAGCTCTAACCAGAGATACATTTAGATTCGACGTCCGAACGATGACGCTGGAGCCGAGGTTTTTAGTTCATGAAACGCCCATACCGCATGCATAGATCAAAATTTAAGACTCAATTTGCATCCGTGCTTATCTGTGCATCCCTAGCCCTATCCGCAACATCCCTTAATGCGGAGAAGATTGTGATTCAACAAAGCCCCAATCAAAACAGGGGTATTGTTCTTCATCCTGCTACCGATAAGGCGATTCTTGAATTTCCTCAATCTCTTTCAAATCAGAAGACCAAGAATGATGCAGTGGATTTAGCGAAATCCATGGGTTTTACTACCGAGGGGAAACGCCTTGCTCCGAATGAATTGATTGTTGATGCCTCGTTGGAAGCGCTGGAGAAAGCCGTCAAGGCGTTGCCGCAGGACAAATCTGCCGGGCTCATCACGAAATCCCTTTATTACATCAACGGAATTCCCAACGATAAAACCCGTGTATCCTTCAAAAGCCGCGTCATTGTCTCCTACAAATCTGGGACTTCGCTTGACGATCGTATTGCGATTGAGACGCAGTTTTCCCTGACGAATCCTAAGACAATTTCCAGCGAAATGGTTGGGTACGATGTCGCGCTTCCCTCAAACGAAGTCGCGGAGCTTGCCTCTAAAATATGGTCTACCCACCAAGCGAACGTTTCTTTCGCCGAACCAGTTTTCACTCGCCACAATGAGTTAATGCGAACAACTGCCCTTTCACCTGGTGAACTTGGTGATCCGCTGCTGAAAAAACAATGGCACCATGATAACGACGGCACCGAGGAGAATCGCGGCGGGCTTTTTGATACTGACCTTGATACGCCCAGATCTTGGAACCCCAATACACGCAATACATTTGGCGGCGATACCACCCGCCTAAACGCCGCACCGGTTCGCACGACAACAGGCTACTACGGTGCACCTTCTTTTCCTGATGACTTTGACGGCGCTGTTTTGACGGTGGCAGTGTTTGACTCAGGCACGGACATTGAACACGAGGATTGGAACCGCAACATTACGGACAACGACCCCGATCCCGGTGGGTTTTCAGTGATCGATCCCCGGTTGGGTTTTGACTACTTAAGCGGGGAATTTAACCCCGACCCAAACGGTAGCGATAACCACGGAACATCCGTAGCGGGCATTATCGCCGCCGCTCGTAATAACGGCGTGGGTGTTTCCGGGATTGCTCCCGACGTAAGATTGCTCAGTTACCGCTTGGTTGAGGATGGTGCTTCGGCTTCTAATGAGGACTTTGCCGCAGCCATTATCGATGCGGGTATTACTAAACAAGCTGATATTGGCAATCACTCTTATGGTGGAATTTTTCCATCACCTAGTGAACAGCAAGCCTACCAAACGGTCTTCATCAACGGGCGTTTCGGCAAGGGAATGGTAAACTTTGCTTCGGCGGGTAATGACTTTACCTACATGAGTTACCCGGCACTTTATGATACAACGTTCGCAGTTGGTGCGATGGATCGCGACGGATTTAAGTCGGGTTACGGTTCCTTTGGCGGGCGGTTAGATTTCACTGGGTTTGGTGATCAGTTACTGGATGGCGATGGTGTTTTGACGCTTGATCTTTCCGGTACTGCCGGTGAAACAAGGCCAGATCCATCAAATACGGATGATCCGTTCGGGAATTATTACGACGATTTCAACGGAACTAGCGCTGCATCCCCCACAGTGGCCGGCGTTGCGGCATTGATTTTGGCAGAGTCACCGGGTTTTGATGCCGTTCAACTGTTCAACGTAATGGCAAATACAGCTGATAGAATTGGCGACCCGTTTGAGTATACGGGAATTTTTAATAATGCAACGCGTTTTCAAACGCGCACGGTTAGCTTCGGCGAAGATGGGTTTACAAGCTCCACGGAAATCTTTCGGGCGGGAGCTACAAACGGCTTTAGAAAAGATTTTACTCGTTTAGGTGTAAGCTACGCGGCAGACGGTTTTTCTCCTTTCTATGGCTACGGGCGGCCTAACCCTTACAGGGCGCTTACAACACAATTTGCTGAGAGCCCGATACGGGACTACATTGATGATATACCGAAATCTGACGAAGATCCCGAGGCCACACTTTGGGACCCGGTTGATCAACCGGCCGTTGATTTAGGTGAGGTGAAGCTTCGCTGGGTTTCAGATTTTACGAGCGACTTTTACAATCTGTTTCAAACGTACTTAAGTTCGTTAGAAGACCCAGCCGCTGACGATGCATTAGAGCTGGCGGCTGAGTTGACCCGCGAAGACCCAGAAGGGCTCGGCAATTGGGATTTCTTCCAATCCAGACGAGTTGTTCTTGATGATGACGAAGATATTTCTCCGCTTGAAATTGGCTATGAGCTCACTTCTGAAATATACGACGAATTACTATTTGTTTACGATTTTTTTGGCAATCCAACGAGCCCAGTGCCGCCCAATGACTTTACTTTTGCCATTCAAGGTATTGTAGAGGTTGAGAAGTTCCCCGTTCTGTTATCAATGGTACGCCCTACACGAGCGGAAGAATCGACTTCCTTCGTTATGCCAGAGGCAGGGAGTGACACAGAGTTTTACAACCCGCGCGGGCGCTATTTGCCTGACACGGAATACATTATTACCAGCCGTAATAATATCGTGATAACAGAGCCAGATACATCAGTTCCCATGTTCATGGATATTACTATTCGCCATGAAATGGGAATTGAGGATGCCAGCACTGCAGTTGTTGTAACCAATGAAGATTTTTTTGGTGTAAATCAAGAATTCGAGATCATCGAAATCCTTTACAACGGTTCGGTTATCGGCCGTATCTACGGTGATAGTGACGACAGCGTTGTATTCCCTTTGGTTCCGGCTACAGCTCTTGAACGGATTGAAGATGATCCGAATTCAGAGATTAGAATCGCGAAATGGGATCCTCTCGTTTTTGATTACCGTCCTGAAAAAGGACTTGAAAATTTACCTTTCCGAACATACCGCTTCACTATCCCCCCCTCACTTCGTAGCAATCTCAGCGATGTTACTGACGAGGACGGATCGATTCTTCTTGATGAATCAGGGGAGCCAATTAAAGCCGAAACACCGATTGTTAGCATTAGGGTAGTTAATACACCGTTTTTTAGTGGCGTAGCCCAAGGATCATTTGCACTAGGAACCGGCGATTCTTACCTTCCTGAATACGACATTACGGGCGATGACCCTTCATTTGAAGAACTTTTTCTTCAAAACTTTGAGTTTAGAAATCCTGGTTTTCCAAGATATTTCCCGGCACAGCGTGATGCGCCCGGCTATGAAATTGCACAAATTAAGTTGTACGAGCTAGATAATGAGCCCGACCCTATTACAAATCTTACGGCTAAAGATATTTATAATCCCGATGGCAAATTGATTTCTGCGCGGGGCGCGCTTCCTGTTTGGACAAAAGCAAGCAATGAGTTGTTGTTTACTTCTAACACGGCTTCTGCAACGGGGATTGATGAAATCCGCACGGCATTGAGTGATAGCTTTACCCGCCAACTTGTTGGCAATACACCGAGTGTGGTGCGGCGAAATTCAACTCGTTTACTGCGCACAATCCCTGCTGAAGGCAACCCCCAGGGAACTAATCCCTCCATCACGGCCCTTGCAACGGATGGTAATTCTTCCCTGATGGCCTATATTATTGATGATGCCTTTGCGTTGAACCATGTGTTTATTGCCACACAAGACGGTTTTGATGAAAGGCCTCTTTTCCCTGCAACAAATGGGGTTTCACGTGATACACAATATACGGATATTTCACTTTCGCCGTTCTCTGATGAAATTCTGCTGACGACTGAGACTAGTGTGGTGAGCACGGATCCTGAGGGAACCTTTGCGGAAGTGATTCTCTCCACGCAGGGGACAAAACTCCGCGATTTCCAAGACATTGTCCCGATTGCAAATGACTCGGCCTTCGTGTTTTCAGCCGTCACAACGCAAGGTGACCGGGGCATTTTCCTCGCCGCGAAGAACATCTCCACTCCAGGTGCACCAAATTTGTTGCTGACGTTGGCAGACTTTCCTAATTCAGATGAATTTCACCCAACAGTTTCTCCTAACGGCCGCTATTTAATCTTTGCCAGCAACTCAGTAGATCAAGAAGCGGGCACTCCCCCAACGGCGAGCAGCCTTCCCCGGTTGTACTTTGTTTCTGACCTTAGAAACCTGATTCAATATGGTTCAGAACTTTCGATCACTGGCCCTCTAAATTTGGCCCGCGATCAGCGCCTAGGCAGTACAACGGCTACCTACCCGGGGGCAAGAAATCCGCAGTTTGAGTTCACAAATACGGCGATAGGCTCGAACCTTAAAATCGCTTTTGAGGGGATTGATTCTGCCTCTCAACCGATTGGCGAAATTGCTGTTAGCACCTTGGCCCAAATTGCCAATAACAACTTCCCCCTTCGCAACCGGTTTGATGCGCCCCTTGTAAACCCCTTCCCAGTGGAAGAAGAAGTTGTGGACGGTTTGCTTTCTCAGATTAGCAGAACTGATTTCAACACTAAGGGCGACGGATGGAAGATTGTTGTAAATTCAACTGATTCCTTTGAAGATCCGTTGACTTCACGTCAAGGTGGGGCGCTTACGCTTCTATCCTCAGGCAATTCAAACACCTACGGGTTCTTTGAATCACCGAAGCAGTACCTGCGCACAATTTCGCCTGCTTTCACGCTGAGCAACTTGGATGAATTCAACCACTACTTGGTTCGCTATTATGTTCGCCGCACCAGCCCCAACGCGGCGCAGGCGCCAATCTTCCGTGGAAGCGTTGTCTCAACGGACGGCCAGGATACACACGTCATTAACGTTACGCCTTCCGTTGATGCAAACAACCCTTACACACCGGAGCTTTCTACGTTCTCCGAAGTGGATCTGTTATTCCAGCCTAACCCCATGCGTTACCGTGCTGCTGATTTCAACCGGTACTATACGGTTACCTTTGAGTTGTTGAATAACACCCCAGGCAGTGATCCGTTGGGCGGGTACGTGTTGGACAGAGTGGATATCTTCCGGTTGGAAGAAAATGCCGTGGAGGAAGTTGGCAACATTGAAACGTTTGAATTCAATTCCCAAAGCGAGCGTGACATGTGGAGTTCAACTTCTTCGGGTTCATTGCCAGCGCCAATCTTCTCCTCAAATAATGATTCACTTTCCATCAGCGTTAATAACACAACGAATACCAATGCCGCGTGGAGCAGCGATGCTGATGCCGTTGAGGTGAACCCCGTTGGCGTTGAGGGCGATCTGTATGTTCGCATGAGAACAGATGTTACTGCCGCTCAAACAACGGTAGCAGCCTTACCCGTTATTGAACTTACCTTGCAGGATGCTGAAGGCAAGCTTTCAGCAACGCACCGAATCAACGCGGTTGCGGGTACATCCACACCAAACTCCATTGCTCCTACAACTGGGAACGAGCGTCGGTACTATGTTTACTGGCGTTTGGCGCCTGAACTGCAGGATGCCATTCAAGACCTTACGGCAACTTTCAGAGTGATTAGTAATAATCGCCCGGGAGTTTCGAACGGGGCTGTTTCTCTTCAAAACGCTGAGTTTGATTTGATCAGGATTGATGGTTATCCCGAGGTAGATCCTATTTACGAGTAATTCGTCTTGATGGTTATTCATGTAAGGGCCGATGAAAATTCGGCCCTTTACTTTTATCTTCGCTAAAAAAGGGGTTCTCTTTGGAAAGTTCGCTTAGAATCACAGTATTTTGTTCTTCCTCTGCTTTTTTGCGCCCTGAATACTATGAATTGGCTGAAACCGTAGGGCGGCAGATTGCCGAGTTAGGGCACGTTTTGGTTTACGGTGGCACGACGGTGGGCATGATGAATTCTCTTGCGAACGGCGCAAGAAATGGCGGAGGCAAGGTTATTGGGGTAATCAATCAGGAGTTTGTGCGCCGTAGCATTGCTGATTCCAACGCGGATGAATTAGTATTGGTGGAAACTCTTTCCGAGCGAAAAGAAAAGCTTCTGAAAGCGGGGGATGTTTTTGTTGTTCTGCCGGGCGGCTTAGGAAGTTTGGATGAGTTGTTTGAGGTTCTATCGTTGGGCTTGCTAGGGTTATTGCCTAAGAAAGTTGTTCTCCTAAATTGGAAGGGCTTTTACATTTCGCTGATTGATCAGTTGAAATTGATGATTGATGAGCGGTTTGTCTCCGTTGCCATGTGGGAGTGTTTGGTTGTGGTGCAAGATGTGCAAGGACTTATAAGCGAGCTTTGCCCAATGAATCGGCAGGATAGTATTGCTGAAACGAGTTTGAAAGAAGATTAATTTTGTCGCGTACCCTTGAAGATAGCGTTGTTGTCTATACTTCCCCACAAGTTCTTTGGAACTATTACACTGATTTGAATAACCTTACGGAAATGATGCTTCCCCAGTTGAGGATGAAGGTAGTAAAGGCCGAGCTGCCCATGAAGTTGGGTTCGCGGATTCGCTTTAAGATTCAACCGAAGGCAATGCCTTTCCCGATTTATTGGGATGCACAGATTTCCACCTTCGATGCGCCCCACCGCTTTGTGGATAAACAAATCAAAGGGCCATTTAGCCGATGGATTCACGAGCACCGGTTCGAGGTTGTTGGTGAAAATAAAACGCGGGTTGTTGATACTTTGGAGATGGACGGCATGAGCGGTTTGCTCGCTACGTTGGGGGAAAGTTTTTTGCTGGGCTCTAAGCTTCAATCCTTATTTGAACACCGGCGCATGGTTTTGGATCGCAAGTTCGGTGTGGAGAAATAGGGCTGAGTTGAAAAAATTTTTACGGCTAATTCAACCGTTCGCAGCCAAATCCCGCCGTAATTTAGCGAATCGGCGTGGGAATTTTTTCTCGTTTTTCAAACCGAACGTATTCTTTTCCCCCGCATGCGACAAAGTATTCTACCACGTCGGCAGCATAGCGGCCCACGTGGTTCGGCATATGCCCATCGGAACCGAAAGTGATGGGAACTTCCTCTGCAATGAGCCGCTTTAGGACTTCCGGGCAGGGAAAGAAATCTTTGTTTTTGTGGTCTCGACCGCTGGCATTAATTTCCACTGCAACACCGGATTCTTTGATTAGGGGGATGATCGGCTCAAGGTAAGGTAATACGCCTTTTTCTGGCACTTTACAACTGCGGCGAATCACGTCCAAATGGGCCAAAATATCACACATGCCACTTTGCACAAGCTCCCCCACGGCAGTGAAATAGCGGGTGTACATGGAATCCCAATCGTTTGAGGTAAAGTGCCACACGGTAACCATTTCCTCGGTTGTGGGATCAGGCAAATGGTGAACGCTGCCATAAACGTAATCAAACGGGTATTTTGCGATGAACGCCCGAGCCTCAGCAAGGCGCTCAGGCACCCAATCAGCTTCGATGCCGATTTTTATTAACGGCTTGCCATTTTTGCCGTTGTAAATCTGTTGCCGGTTTAATAAAGTTTGAATGTATTCGTCAAACTCTTGTTCTGAGGGGCAGAGCTTGCGTTCATCTACTTGAATCATCCATGGGGAATGCTCTGCAAAGCCAAACTCACGAATTCCTAGCTGGGTGGCACGCTCTAAATATTCATCAATAGAACCTGTTGCGTGGCGGCAAATAACCGTGTGATTGTGGTAGTCTACGTAGTTCAAATATGGGCCTCTTGTTGAAAAACACTTGGTTTACCCTTTGACTAACCTTAGAGTAGGGCAACCAGTCTCTTTGGTATACTCTCCAATTCTTTTATTCTCTGTTTTATATTATGATGCCTTCTTTATTTTCCCTTTCCTCCCACTCGTTTAAGTCCGCATTCTTGGTTTTATTTTTAGCCTTAATAAGCAACGTTACGGTTGTTCAGGGGCAACAAAACCAGGAAGCCGCCCTAACATATGTGAAGAAATTTGAAACCCAGATGTTGGATTCATCGGGGGATTCATTCCGGTTTGAGTTGTTGAACAATAATTTGCTGACCACGCCGATGGACAACTTGCGTATTGAGCTTTACCGCTGGATTGCCGTTCCGCCGGAGGGGAGTTTTCGGTTAGAAATGGAAGAGGCTGAGTGGTACGTTGCGTGGGACAACGGTGAGATTGAAGGGCCCTTCAGCAAAACCGACGCCTCAAGCGTGGGTGAACTCCCCAGCATGATGACAATAACGAACCAAGTTGCTTACGATGCTTATCGTTCCGTGAATTTGGCGCCAATGAAGTTGACGGTAACATCGAACACAAGCCGCCGAAATCCGGAGTTTGAACGGGGCAATTTTATTATAAAAAAAGCCGTGTACAAGGTATTTTTAGAGGGTGATTTCGCTGCTACTGAGTTTATTGACTTTCCAAAAACAGACCCCTTTTTCAATGTAATGGGCAACGAGCTGATTCTGAATAACGTTATGGCGGCTGAACTGGGCGTTGCTTCAACGCCTATTGAAGAATTTGAGAGAATTCAAGAGTGGGATAAAATCATTAATGGGCAAAATACCGGACCTGTTTTAATGACAACTATTCCGACTAAGGCTGGTTTTTACTCGGTTTCACCAAATGATTTATCGAGTGCGAAAGTAGATCCTGTTCAATTTCAAATTGAAAACATGAGGGTGTACGCGAACGGCGTGGAACTGCCGGCATTGTTTATGGGAAACAGTAGTGGGTCGTTCTTAAACAATTCGCGGCTTTACTTTTATGTGCCTGAATCGGTGCAAAAACGAATGGAGTACACGTCCGTTTGGATTACCTCCCCAAAAGATTCAAGCTTGTTCAATGAACCACCCAAGCGGATGGAAACAATTTTCAGAGTGAACAACAGCGTACAGAATCCGGGGAATTTTAGCCGCAAGGAGTTGATCTTTTACCCGAACGAGTATTCCGCCCGAGCTTCTTTTCAGGAAGACAACGGCAGGTGGATTACGGGGACGATCCCTGCTGAGCAAATTCGAGATTTTGAATTTCAGGTTTCAAGCTACGATGCAGAAACAACAGCAACGCTGCGGATCTTACTTTCCGGGACGCAGGGGAATTTACGCCAACTTGCCAGAATTCATATCAATGGTAAGGAATTAAAAACAGAAACGCTGATTGGGATGGGCCCTTTTGAACGGAATTATACAATCCCTAAGGGCATTCTGTTTGAAGGTAAAAATGCCCTAAACATTGAGTACCCACAAACAGATCTGGTGGGGCTTTCCCCCATTGTAATGTTCAACTTTGCGGAGATTGAATATTTTGTAAAACCCCACGCGATTCCACTGAATCAACTTGTTAGTTTTGAGGCGAATCCAGATGAGCCAATTTATGTTTCCACCGATGACATAACGTTTGCCAGCGACAACTTCATTCTTGAAGTTACCGATCCCTTTATCCCGAAGATTTATTCTACATCCAACGCTGTTCGCGATAGCATACGGTTGATTAGCAATTCCATAGTTCCTGAATCACAAAATGGGCAGTTGCTTTTCGTGAACCTAAGCGGCGCAAAACAAATAAATAGACTGACCGTTTATAAGCCCAGAAACATGCTAAAGCCAACAACTGGCGCCGATATAATTGTCATCGCAGACGATCGCTTCTTGGGAACAATGGAGCGCTACACTAAACGGCGCAAGGCTCAGGGGTACCGGGTTGAAGTGTTGCCTTCATCCAATGTATTTGCGACGTTCGGGCTTGGCCAAAAAAATGATTTGGGGATTCATCGTAGTTTGCAGCACGCTTACCGAAATTGGCCAACCCCTAGGCCGAGCATGGTATTATTAGTGGGTGAAGCGAGTGAGAATTGGTTCGGATTAACTTACCCGAACCCTGATGTGTCGGAGAATATGATCCCCGTTTATGGGTATGCTTCCCCCAGTCAAGAAATTCGCGGGGACGCGGCTTATGCAATGGTTGCGGGCGATGGTCAGCTCCCTGATCTTGAAATTGGCCGGTTCTCTGTAACAAATCACGAGGAGCTAAGCGCGATTATTGACCGCATTGAGCAGTACGAGGATTCGCCTGTTTCTTCACCTTGGATTCAACGGCACTTGTTTGTAACTGACGATGAACCGGAATTTGATCGGGTTGCGAACCGGATTATTTCTGCGGAGCTGAATCAAAATGCTGAGCCGGTTCGCTTGTTTCTTCAAGAACAACCGTATGAGGATTACTTCAGAATACGCGGTCGCAAGCGAAGCGTCACGATGACAAATAAGATTACTGAGTACATGAATGAAGGGGCGCTAACGGCAACGTACATTGGCCACGGGGGCCCCAACTTGTGGTCTGGCGAGCGCATTTACCATTACCGCGATTTAGTGCATTTGGACAACAACGGCAGACGGCCAATCATGACTGCTGCCTCTTGCGATACTGCTTGGGTGGATTACCCGGTGGAGCCTGTTCGCCGCAGCATTGGTGAGCAGTTGATCAGCACCCCAATGGGAGGCGGAATTGCCCTTTACGCTCCTGTTGCTGCAACAAACTCCTATGAGCATGATTTCCTTTTGCGTCCGTTTTTTGAAGGGCTTACGACGCTCAATTTTGAGCGCCTAGGGGAAGTAACCATGTATTCCCGCTTGAACTATCTGCTGCACCGCCGGCAAGACCATGTGACGCGGCAATACATTCTTCTTGGCGATCCGGCGCTTAGAATTCCCGTTCCCAACAAGGGGATCAGTGTGGAGATTTCACCGGCAAAAGCGCTTACAAATCGTTCAACCACGTTCACACTAAAAGGCTCCGTTGGGGAACTTGCGTGGGGAACTGTTGAAGTGAAGCTGTTAGATCCGTACGGACAATTCTGCGGCGAACCCCAGCAGGTGGTGCTGGCAAATTATCAATTCAATGCAGAACTTGTTACGCCTGAGTACAAAAAACCTGGTGATTACCGC
>DAIOTT010000002.1:0-37600 GCA_036751885.1 Candidatus Sumerlaeota bacterium | reverse complement strand
AGCCTATAATGAGGAAGAAAATAAGTTCTTTTACGCAGAACAACCCATTCAAGTTCTAGAGCCTGAAGTTTCATTGAGTTGGTCCGTAACACCCAACCCTGAGAACGGCGTTCTGCCCGGCGGTACGCCCGTAGCATTGAACCTTACGGTGGGCAATTCAACGCAATCTGTAATTGAAGCTACTAGGCTGAAAATTGTTGATTCAACAACAAAGAAAACCTTGACCGAGGTACCGATTACATTGGCTCCGGAAAGCTCTAGAACCTTTGAATTTAAATTTCCACTCCCTGTGGGAATAACACTCATTACGGCAGAGCTAAGTTACTCCACCGAAGAAGAGAAAAATAAAGTTCTCAGTAATTCTACGGTCAAGGTAAGAGGCACAGGTGATCAGCCTGCTGCCGTTGTAGTACCAACCAACTTGATCACAGTAACACGCACCGGCGCGATTGATACAACGATCTTTGAGTTGCCTGTTTATAATATGACGATGAATGAAATGACAGATTTCAAGGCTTCCCTATACCTGATGGACCGGCCAGAAGGTTCCCTTGTTGGCGGAACAATCACGGCACCAACCATTAATCCCCTCGGGGAACAGGTGATTAAAATTACTGAGAATGTGATTTTTCCTTCCGCAGATTTGATCTTTGAATTTCGTGCGCAATGGGTAAACGCCAACACCAACGAGGAAGAAAGCATTTCCATTCCGCTGCCGATTTCGATCAGGAATTCCAAGGATGTTGCTGTGGTGCCAGGCTCAGTTAGAACGGAACGCCGTGATTACCGCAAAAGTGAAACGGTTTACGTAACAGCAACCGTCCGCAACGAGGGAACAGAGTCAATTGATGAGCTTAGAACAGGCCTGTACGTCCGGGTTCCGTGGGACTCAACCGCCCTCGCAAACTCGATTAATAATCAATCCGTCCAGCGTTTTTCCACTCCCTTGGCTCCGGGCGAAGAGCGAGAAGTGCGGCTTCGTTGGGACCCCGAAAACACTGATCCCATCAGCACACGGTTGTATGTAATTGTGAATGATACTCAAGACACGTTCGAGGTAGATTACTCAAACAACGTAGGTGATATTGCGATCGCAATGCGCAGGCTCCCGAACCTTCGGTTGATTCCTGAGAATGTAACGGTTTCGCCGGAGCCAATCATTCCGGGGGGCGTGGTTTCCATTCAAGCGATGTTTGAAAATGATTCACCTTACGATTTTTCGCACTCGTTTATCGTGGAAATTAATGCGCAATCTAAAGAGTTTGGTTCGGAATCAATCTACCGAACCGAGGTTGCAGGGCTAATGGCTGGTGAAACAGGGATGGTGCAAACGAATTGGGTGAGTAAAAAATCCTTCGATCAGATTTATATCAGCGTTAACGAAGAAAAAGAATTTGGCGAAGAAACAGCCGCGGACAACGTTCTCTATCGTTCCATTGATTATGTATTTCCGGTGGATCAAATCACCGAAAACGACGCTTGGGATTTCTCAAGATTATTTGATTCAGGTGAAAAAACTAACGCTGCCTTACGGGCGAATGGTGGGATCAGCATTCCACCCTTCCCACGCGAGGGGGAAACACTGAAGTTCTCCAACGAGTATAATGTTGGTAAACCATTACCAACAACACGGTTTGGCTCCGAGGCGGATAATTTAATTTTGCTGGATAATGGTACAATTTCATGGACCCCGCAAGAAACGCCTGAACCTGCATCCTTCCGCTTCCCGATGTCAGATTCAGACGACGTGACACTCTACGATGTGTACATTTACCAATTCAACGAGAACCAGCTGGAATCAAAACTTACGAATCATTACCGCTATAAACTAGAGGACGCCGATTGGGTTACAAACACCCAGCAAAAAGGAACTCAAGTGTACTTGGGCAGAACAGAGACAAAGGATGATTACTTGGATATTTCATTTGCTCCAGCGAATGTTGCTTCCTTCTCCACAATCTTCAGCATCAAGGTGGTACCCATAAAGGGGGAATATATTTCACCTAAGTTCAAAGTCAGTGGTTTTCCCGCAGGAAAATTCGAGGCAGTCGCAGAAACACCGGGAGATACAAGCGTGAAATTTGAATACCGATTCGCCAGAAAAATATTGGAGTCAACGCCTTGGATTCCTGTTAACTTAGGGGAAGTTCTTCCTGCTGTCGCAGGCAATTACGAGCTTCAAGTGAAGTGTATTCTTATCGGCGCTGAAGCTGAAGTTCCTACCGTTGAAAAATTAGTGTTTACGCCCGTAGTAGAACCAACCGTTGCTTCATCTGGTAAGGGGGAATAAATGGAACATGAATCGCACCATGAGCCTTCAATCATGATCAAAAATAAAATCGTTGAAGATGCAAAGCGAATGCTCCCCGTTTGGCTAATTATGGTTTCGCTGGTGGTAGGCTCGTTGTTCGTGATTCGCTATCAAGCGGTCAGCTATTTAGAGGCGGGGATTATTGAAAGCTCCCACGCGCCTGCTGTGGCTGAAGTTGCCTACAACGCCGGGGTTCACGATTGGCGCAAGCTTGTGGCACTGGTAGATGAAAAACGCCGCACCGATGATTTAGTTGGCAAGGTGGGTGAATTAAAGGGGAATCCCTTGATTGCCGATGCCAAAGAGCACTTCATGAAATCACTAGTGGTTTATCCTTACAATCTCGATGTAAATGCAAAGCTTGCCCAGCTGGAATTTTGGGATGGAAATGAATCTACTGCGTATTATTTTTTAGGGGAGGAAGCATTGGTTTCCGGCTTACATAAAAAAGCGGAATATAATTTTTCAAAAGCCTTGGAGCTTGAACCCGATAATCTGAAATACAAAGTTAGTCTTTCGGCAAACTTTGCACGCCAAGGATTGTGGGATAAAGCCAAAGAAGTTTCCGATACATTTTACGCCTCGGTGGATGATCATGCGGAAGCTCAACGTTTGCTTGCTAGAATTGAGATTCAAGATAATGATTTGATACCAGCCATTCAATACATTGAAAGAGCCATTGAATTGGAGCCAACCAATTCCGAGGGGTACGAGATTTATTTCTCAATTATTGGCTCAGGAGATGAATTGATAAATCGGCTTGTTTGGATTGAAGAGAAACTAAATGCTGCATCAACAGTAAACCCAACTTCGTTTCACCGCGTGGCGTTGCTGTACAAAAACGCCGGTGCTTATGAAGATTCTCTGCGCGTATACAATAAGCTTACTACTATTATTCCGCAGAACGTTCGCATACTGATTGAGAAGGCTTTTGTTGAAGCAAAAGTTGGGAACAACGAGCGCGCCAGATTATCGCTGGAGCGTGCGTTGAGTTTGGATTACGGAATCTTTATCGATTATTTTCAGCAAAGCCAGTTTGATTCAATCCGGGATTTAAATCCAAGTACGAACGGAACGGCGGAATAAATATTAAATGATCAAGGGTCGTAAGCTCAAAGTTTTCATAACCGGAGTTTCAGGGTTTGTAGGGCCGCACCTTTTGCAGGAACTTTTGCAAGCAGGTCATGAAGTTTGGGGCGTAAGCAGAGCCGATAAACCCGGCGGCGCCCATAAGTTATTTGAAAACCATTTGTTTTTGGAACTCAAGAACGAGCCTGAAATTGCAGAGGCAATTGCACATGCAGAGCCTGATGTAATTATACACCTTGCTGCCCAAAGTAACCCTGCGTTGAGTTGGGAAATGCCCTTAGATACGTTTGATTCCAACGTGGGAATGACAGTGTCACTGTTGCGAGGAATGCAACAACGGCCCGGCACGCGGTTTTATTTTATTTCAAGTTCGGATGTTTACGGGCGCCCGCCAGAGGAAACCCTTCCGGTTACTGAGGCACACCCCCTAATGCCAGATAATCCTTATGCCGTGAGTAAGGTTGCAGCGGAACATTGTGCCAGGCTTTATGGTGAAAAATTTGGCATCCAAGTTGGAATTATTCGTCCGTTCAGCCACACCGGTCCCGGGCAAACAAGCAGATTTGTTGTGCCAGCGTTTGCAAGACAAATTGCCGAAATTGAAGCAGGCCTTCGCGAGAAACTCATACACGGTGATCTTTCAACGTTCCGGGATTTTACGGATGTACGCGATATAGTTCGCGCCTACAGGTTAATCGTGGAACACGAAAGTTGCCTTCCTGTAGTGAATGTTTGCTCCGGCATGACAATTGAGATTCAACACATTTTAGATCAACTAATTTCCATGAGCAATACCACCATCCACGCTGAGTTCGACCGTTCAAAAAAACGCGGTGAATTTAGAACTCCTCTGCGGGGTACGTATAAGCTGCTTCAGTGTGCAACTGGTTGGCAGCCAATCTTAAAAATGGATGAGACTTTACAGGACGTGCTTCAAGAACAGCGAAAACAAGTTGGAGCGTTGCTGGCAGGCGGGAATACAAAATAATGAAACCAATTTGGACCGAAGCATTCAAGGATCGACCAACGATTGAGTTGGCCGATTTTTTAGTGCTGGCGCTTTTGTTTTTCGCTTTGCCGTTTATTGTTATCTATTCAGCGCACGATGGATTCATCACACCAAAATGGTGTGCTTTAGCCGTAGGACTTTTTGCGGTTGGGGGAATTCACTTTTGGCGAGCAACTCAGGGACGCGAGTTTATTGTTCCGCTTCACCCAGTGAACGGTTTAATTTTGGGGTGGTGGTTGTGGAAGCTGATCGGGATTTCTTGGGCAAGTTCCTTTTGGCTTGCGCTGGAGGATTTTGCGCAATCAACCGTGCTGATTGCCTTGGTGTTCCTATCACAATCAATCTTATATCAGGAACGCAGGCGCATCGTTACGCTGGGGGTACTACTAAGTTTTGCGGGTTCCCTGATTGCATTATGGGTTTTGGCGCTTGATTTTTTACGCGCATTTGGTGATGAGCCCACGCGGGTGATGAGTCGGCTTTCTGACTGGCGCGATGAACTTGCTATAGCGGGTTTTGGAAACACGGGGCATATTTCTGATTTTCTGGTGCTGAGCTTTTTGGCTACTCTTTGCGGTTTGTTTATCGTTCAGGGTACAAAGCGAGTTTTGTTCTTCTGTTGTTTGCTTTGGGTTCAAGCAGCGGCGTTGATTGTATGTTGGTCCTTCCACTCAATTGTATCCTTGGTTGTTGCCTCGGCAGTCATGGGATTTCTGCTGCTCCGCCGTTGGCAATATGCACCACGGTTTAAACGTCGATTGCCAAGGCTGTGGATTGCTGCAGCGGGTTGGATTTTGGTGGTTCTGTTTTTTGTAACAGATCAACCGTTGAATCCCCATCAATCAAAACTTTGGAAACCTAGGGCTTCAGCACAAACTGCTTTGCCGGGAATTTTTGGTCATGCGTTTAGTTCAGCTCGTTGGCAACAAGGCGGAGTGACACGGCAAGCGATTTGGCTTACGAGTGCTGAGATGGTGAAAACTCATCCCCTACTCGGCGTTGGAACGGGAAACTTTACGTATGTTTACCCTACAATTGAAACCCCGGCTTTGCTGAATAATCCAGAGATTGCACAATATGCGTATATGTGGACGAATGCAGCGCATAATATTTTTCTGCAACAAACCTCAGAGCTGGGCATTTTGGGATTTCTGCTGCTTATTGGCTTAATTGGTACGGGCGGTTATTTTACCTACCAACGGTTAAGCGGGGAATCTGCTTCCAACCACATGATACTAAGTTGGGCCTTTTGCGGATTGTTTGCGCTAACGTTGCAGGGGCAAATGAACTTTATCTTGGAGCTTCCGGCTTCAAGCCTGATGTTTTTTTTGATTCTTTCCCTTTGCATGGTTTTGCCAAAGCGCGGGGTGGTTGTGGACCTCATTATGCCTGTTACCCGCCCGTTTGGGCCTTTTGAAGCGGGGATCATGATGAAAAATATGCGCCTGCCTACGGCACTTGTGTTTATGGGTACACTTACCGGTGCAGCATCTATTGCCTTCGCTGTAGTGCTGATGCTAATCGCGTTCGGCGGAAGTTGGTTCGCTCTAAAGCCCACCAAAGCGAGTATTGAGTACAAGCACCTTTATGAAGAAATGCGATTTTTCAATCAAACGGGTGCGTTAGAAAATCCTGAAGCGAGTATTGCGCGGGCTGAAAAAATTCTACAACTAAACCCGGGGCATCGTGATGCCAGAGCCAACCTGATTGAACTACTCCTCCTAAACCCAACTGCTGAGAACAGTGCGAAAGCTGTGGAACAAGCAGAACAGCTAGGCAATACCCTACAGGATGCCAAATTCCTGCGATTAAGTGCCCTTGCCTTGACGGCTGATGGAAAGCCAGTTGATGCTGGTGCCTATTGGACTATACTTGAGAAGCGGTACCCGGGTTCAACGCCACTTTCAATAGGCAAGCGTAATCAGTGAGATTAGAACAAATTCATCGTGAAAGAACACCTGAGCCTAATGAGATCTAGGAAGAGTACAGAATAATGAAATTAGAATCACAAAACCGCCTTACCGCAAAGGCTTATGCTGCAATCATGTTGTGCATTGTGCTTCTGGCAGGATGCAGCCAACGAACGCCGATTAGTTCATCGGCTGTTGATTCACCAACCGCACAAACCGTGTTGACAACGGAAGCTTCTGCCCCTGAAAAACAGAGTAATACGCCTTCCCAGCCCGAAAAAAAAGGGCCGGAACCGTCGGTTTTTTCGTTAACGTTGAACAACCGTATGGAGCTTTCGCCCAATCGTAAATTCTCCCTAGGCTTGGATCAATTAGTGCGCGAGGATTATGCACGCTTGAATCACAAAAGGATTTGCGTTGTTACCAGCAGACTTGCGTTGGATTCCAACGGTGAGCATTTGCTTGAAACCCTTTTGCCGAAACGAAACCCAATTGTTACCCGAGTCGTTTTGCTGGATGATGAACTCCCCTCCCCTGCTCGCAGCGATAAGCTGAACTCGTTGCTAGCCGCTTACCCTGAGATCCGTATATTTGGATTATCGGCAAACAACCTGAGTATTACCGACGTAATGCTGCAAGATACTGAGGTAGTTTTGTTGGATTTACCTTACCGGGGCTTACGCACAAACCCCGAATTTGCCTTGTTGGGAAGTGTAATGCTGGAGTGCCATGCAAAGGGGTTGAAAATGCTGGTGCTTGATCGGCCGATTGCGATTTCAGGGGGACTGACTTCAGGGCCTACCGGTAAAGCGGAAGATTTTACTTCAACCAAATCCTTCTTTCCCGTGCCAATTATTCCCGGGCTCACCTTGGCCGAATTTGCCCGCATGTATAATCGCGAGTACGGCTTGGCAATTGATTTAGAGGTGATTTCCCTCCTTTTCTGGAATCGATTTACAGGTTTTGCCCAGCTGATGAGCGTGTACGAGGAGAAATCAATTACACCGTGGGTTTCTTTTGAGGAATGGGATCAGTATTATTCCACCAATCAACGTTTAGTGGAGCTTCAGTTAACCCAGGAATTACTTCCGGGTATTGCTACAATTTCCCAGAGTGAAGGGGTGTTGGAGATTGCAGCCCCTGAAAATGCCGAAGAGTTGTTAAAAGTTTTGAAAGAGAATACATCAGCTTACGGCGTAGTGGTTTCACTAAAGGAAAATCTGATTACTCTTGAAAATCCTAAAACCGTAAACCCCGTGGAGTTGAGTTTTGCGATTATCCTAGCAATGCAAAACTTTACTGAGGAACCCATTGCCGATCAATTTATTGAGGGCCTTGCAGCTCAAGAATACAGCGCAATATTGAAGTCCGGCGCGAACGTTCAACAAATTCGCCAAGCGTGGTCACAAAGTGATTTGCACTTACGCTTCACCCTGAAACGACAAGGTTACTTTCTTAGCACTGGTCAGTAATTTTCACCGTAAAATCTGCCAATAAAGGACGCACCCCAAAATGCCTTTTCGATTATACCTTACTCTGTTATTGTTGAGCGTACTATGCATTCAAGGGTGCTCACCGGCGCCGGATCCGAAGTCAAATTCGGCCAGCGAATCGGAGCTTTTGGATGCAACCAAAGCTCAACCTCAAGCCAAAACAATCAACTTACGCGGAACTATTGAAACGCCCAAAAACGTTTCTCCTCTTGGTACAATTTTATTCGCCGAAGGAACATCCTTCTTGGCCGTTGCCGCCAATGATGGGGAGTTTGTGATTTCAAACCTCCCAGCAGGGCAGTATAATTTATACGCGGTGCGCCAAGACTTAAAGGCAACACCCATTGCCGACGTCGTTATTACGCAGGCGATTTTAGATTCCGGCAATGAGGACTTTGAACTTGAAGCAATTGTTTTGGATTCATATGAAGATCAAAACCGTTTAGCGGTAAGATCGCTTCAAGGAGCAGGGGTGGTTAAGGGGCGCGTTATTACTCCACGCCCTAGAGACCTTATGGGGATTTTGGTGGAAATTGACGGTACAGATTTCCGCACAAGTACAGATACACAGGGGCAATACACGCTTGTAAATATACCACAGGGCGTTCTAACTTTACGGTTCACCCGCTCGGATTATACTCAGGAAGTTGTCTCCGTGAATGTTTCTGGAACGGAACAAACAATCGTACCGCTTGTCACAATGCGCCTACGAACTCCGGGTGCAATCGGCGGCAAAACCATTTACGGCGAAATTGTTTTGCTGGATATTGAGAGCAACCCCGTGCGGAATTTTTCAGAAGCCTACATTACATTATCCAGCCCGGGAACGCTGACGCGTTCAAGCCAGCGATATTACCCGGATGAGCGCGGAATCTTTGAGATCACCGGCCTTGAAGCTAAAGCCTACGTGGTTTCCGCAAAACTAAACGGTTTCATTTTAGAGGAAACAGTTTCTGTGAATTTAGCCAACACAGATGTTGCCCAAGTTACTTTACTGATGAATGAAAACCCCACAACGGCAGACCAAACAGGGGTGATAATTGGTCAGATTCTGCTGGAGGATTCTGCGGAACAAGGGAACGCAGGCGTGCTTGTAAGCCTTGCAGGCATGGGCATTAGTTCCACCACCGACAGCATTGGAACCTTCACGTTGGAAGGAGTAGAGCCCGGCATTTACACGGTCATTGCACAGTTCAATGGTTATGAAACAGGATTTATTGAAAATATTACCTTAGAGCCCCGAGAAATACGCTCTTTAGATGCGCTGACGTTGAAAAAAGAGGTGGAATACCCAAAAGTTGTTTCCACTTCGCCGACCGATGGAGCAGCTGATGTGACGATTGATAATCCCACGATCGTCACGATTTTGTTTGATCAGCCGATGAATGTTTCTACCGTTCGAACTGCACTGCGCATTCAACCAGAAGTGAATTATTCCGTCCTTCGCGATTCCGGCCAATCGAACCGCATTCAACTTCAGTTGGAAGGGTATTCTGCTTCAGGTACTCCGGTGAAATACGATACAAATTACCAAATTACGTTGAGCACTCAGGCACAAAACACAAAGGGCGTTGGATTGGAAGAGGACTATTCATTCCGCTTTAAAACGGGTTCGGCTAAAGTTGTCAGCAGCAATCCGCAAGATGGTGCTGAAGGTGTTTTTGTAACGAAATTCCAGCCCATTCGAGTTTATTTCAACGCCCCGTTGGACATCAAAAGCCTTGAATCATCGGACTTGCGATTCCGTCCCGACTTGCCCGCAAGTGCGGATGTTTACCTACAGAATGATCCGCAAACTGGTTGGGGAATTCTAACAATTGGCGCAGATTTGCTATTCGATGAAGAGTACGAAGTAACAATTCCCAACCGAGTTCGAACCATTACGAACGACCGAATTTCCAATCTTCCGTACAGAATACGGTTTTCAACAACCACCCAACGGGAAGCAAATTTCCCGCAGAACAACCGGGAATCACAACGAGAGCGCATTGAAGATGAAAACCGGCGCAAATAAAGGATTGGCATTCAGTTATTGATGATATTACTCGCACTTTATGATAATCAAAATTGATCGTAATTGCGCAAGATAATCTTGATCACTCAGAATTTCAGTTAAATCAATCATGGTTTGAACCACCTAAACTTGCAAAAAAACTGGATTTGTTTTTGCGCCTACCCAATCTGGTAGAGTAGTTTTGGAATACGATCATAAAAACAGGCCGGCGTTGCATTTGATGAGTGAATCTGATTTCATTGACTCCATATTATCAGTAATTGAAGCGGAAAACTTCGTCAAAACCGTTGATTTTCACACGGAGAAAACACGGGTTTTAGGCAAATCAATTAAAACGCCGTGCATGGTTCATAAAGACTCTGTATTTGCCTCGCTGATTATTGACATCGATAAGAAAACTTTCAAGTGCATGAAAGCTGGCTGCGCCGCAAGCAAAGGCGGAAACTTGATTGAACTGTACGCACTGTATACCGGTAAAAGCCTTAACAATGCCGCCCTTGCCCTTGCAGAAACGCTGAACATTAGTTTGGACGATTCTGCAGTTGATGAAATGTTTGAGAACCTTCGGGATCAAGCGATCAATTGCCTTAATGATTCAAATTGGGAAGGGTTGCAAACCGCCTACGATTCAATTCAAGGAATTAGAGCTCACCATTTTGAGCTGAATTATTGGAAGGCAATTCTAAAGGAAAACGATTCATCCACCTCCGGGGAAGAATTGCACGAACTTTGGAAAAAAGCTTTGCAGGATTTTCTGCCTCTAGATGCAAAACGGTGCATAGAGATTTTGGATTCACGACTCATTATAACAGCTCCTGATGATCCCGAATTGCTGAAATTGAAAGCCGACTTACATGAAAGACTCGGCGAAAAAGCTGAAGAGCAAAAAACACTGATCAAGGTAATCCGTTCTCAAAGCTCGGGCTCAGCGCCGCTTGATGTAGAACTTTTCAACCGGTTGAAAATTGATTATCTGAACTCAGAGCCTGATTTGTACATGATTTGGGGTTCTGCCTGTGAGGGCTCCGCCGATTTAGATAAAGCCTGCGAACTTTACCTGATGGCAGAGGAACAATATCACAAGATTGACGACCGCACTTCCGCATTGGAATCTTGATAAAGGCTAGCCTTTTTGCGCCCGAACAAACCGAGCTTGCTAAGCGCGCCTACGATGAATTGGTGTTTGATGGAAGAATCCATGAGGCGTCGGATTTTCTTAGGGCCTGCATTGAAAAAATGCTTAGCGCTGGCAAAAGCGAACAAGCGTTGCCACTTTGCAAGCGTTTGTTGAATGCGCACCCAGAGGAACTTGCGAACTGGGATTTAGCCCTGCACTTATACGATGCGCTCGGCGATTCTTCGGGCAAAGCTGAAGCCCTACTTTCAAAATGCGAGTTGCTGAAACAACACAACGAACCAATCGATGATCTATTAGAAGCCTTGAAATCAATTGTATCGTCCCTCTCTGAAAAAAGCCTTCTCATTCGCCTAAGCGCCTTATTCTTCGAGGTAGAGAATACAGTTCTAGCGTTGGAATTACTTGAACAGGCTTTATTGGAAAGCGCGAAAACGGATTCTGATGAAGAGCAGCTTAATTTACTGCGAACCGTTCGAGAAAAAATTCCGGCTAACAAAGCAATTCAACGTCGGTATTTAGTGTTGCTGAAATCCACTGGATCAAAGGCGGAGTGGAAGAAAGAAGCCGTGCAGTTCATTCAAAGTCTGAAGAATGATCCTGAACTTTTTGATTCTGTTGTTGATGAATTAGAGCAAGAAGATCCCCATGATTTATCCCTCAAACTCATCCGCTTTGAACGGCTTATCGCCGGGGAAAATACACCGGATTATCTACAAAGTTTTGCTTTGGAAATTCTACAACAAGGCCAGGGAGTTGAGGGGATAAAGCTTGCTGATCAACTGATGCTGAGTGCCAAAAATACAGCAGCTTTTTCTGATGATTTGCTAACTGCTTACGTCCGTTTATTAGGCAAAAGCGCCGTAGATCCTGAAAAACTTTCGGCTCTCAATATTCAATGCATGTTGCAATCGGCTTCTACCCCTCCGCAGCTTTTGTTGAATATTCTACGAAGCAATACAGCTGCGCCTGAAGAAAAATCAACTGCCTTGTTCCGTGCGTCTGATGGGGTTCAGCAGGAGGAATGGAAAGATTTTCGACAACCCGTTTACGATGAACTGAAAAATCTTCCCAAAACGGAGGCTTCTTTAAATCACCAGCTTGCAATTGCAAAACTTCTAGGGCTTTCCCTTGAACTCCCAGTGATTTTGCACGAGCTGATTGCTTTACCCAGCACCCAAGAAAACCCAAAGCGCCATCAGGCCTTGCTGGAGGAACAAGTTCAGCTCTTTCCCGATGATTTATCCTACTTGGAGGAGCTTTCCGTTTTTCATCAATCGCAGGGAAATTCCGAGGAAGCAACAAATCTGCTGATTAATCAGGCAGAATTGTTGGAGCAAAAAGGGGAACTTGAAAAAGCCTCGAACATTCTTCAACTTTGCCGTGAAAACGCGCCAAATAATTTATTGGTTCAACGCAAGCTAGTAAAGGTACTCTTGGAATCGGGAAATAAGGAAGAAGCACTTTCCTCCCTAGAATTAATTGCAACGCAACTACAAGAAAACGGCAAAACAGCTGAAGCACTTACCACTTGGCGTGAAGTGCTTTCCCATAATCCGTTGCATACAATTGCACGGTCGAACTACCTTGAACTCGCCGCAATTGGAGAAGTTCTGAAACTATCAGACAGCCAATTTCTTTTGGGCTTAATTGTTACAGATTTTGAAAAGCTCAACCATAAGTTGCGCATTACTCTCTGCAAAAAAATCTTAGATTCCACCCTAGGGCAGAAAGAACTTTTCCCCTTAATTACACACGAACTTCAGTCCTCGGAATCAGCATTTACAACCAAAGAAAAAATTGAACTGTACAATACATGCAAGGTTTTTGGGGACGATGATTTCTCTTGGAAACTCATCCAAGAGTTAGATCCCAACCTTTTTGCTTCGATCGCAGATTTAGAGTTTATTCGCAAGCAAGCCAAGATGAATGCCGATGCTGAAAAAGCCCTTTCTGCTTTAGAGCGTTGGGTTCAATTACTCCATCAACAAGGCAAACACCAAGAGGCATTGGGCCTAATTGAATCAGAGTTGAGTGAAAACCCTGAAAGCCTTCGCCTCAGAAATCTTTACTCAAATGCTTTAGAATTAACAACTGCTGAACCGAAAACACTGGTTCAATTTCGGTTGAAAAATGCAGAGCTTGCGGTTTCACAACAAGCGTATGAATCGGCCAAAAACGAATTGCGTGTAATTGAAAAACAATTTGGCAACGATGCTTACACGTTGGAACAGTGCTCAAAAATATACCTAAGCTTTGATGAAAAATCTACTGCTGAACGGCTGCTTTCCGAGGCAATTGAAACCCACCTGAAGCAAGATCAACGGGAACTTGCGTTGGAGCTTTTTGATCAATGGTTGGAGTTTGCTGATGAATCGCGTTTGATTCTTAGAAGAAAGGCTGAGCTTCTTCGAGATCTAGACCGATTTGAACTTGCCGTTGAAATTTACACTAATCTCCTTGCTGAAGAAAAAACCCTTCAGCAAAAGATTGATCTGTTGCGTCGCATTTTAGAGCTGAACCCAAAACGCAATGATCTGCGAAATGAGTACGCTAATTTGCTGGCAGAGTTTGGCCAACCGCAAGCGGCTGTGGAGCAATTGATTAAACTCTACCAAGTGACACGTGAGTCAGAACCTGAGCTTGCGGGCAAATACCTCATCGATTCCTTGGAGCTTGCCCCAAACAACGCGAAAATTCGCGCCCTTCGGTTTGCCGAATCAATTGAACACGGCGTTTTTCAGCAGGCAATTATTGATGCAAACTTCCTGATTGGTCATTACAAAAAACAAGGTGTAGTGCAGGAAGCAGTCAACGTTCTTGATAAATTAAAAGAACATTTTTCAGAGGATCATGAGGAAATTCTTCGGCTTGAAACGCAACTTGAAGGAACGAATGCATCCAACACCAGCCAAAAATCACCACGAGTAAAGTTGGCTAAAAAGCTTGCCAAAGAGGGCCGCACAACCGAGGCAATTACCGAGCTTGAAAAAACACTGAACGAAACCCCCAATTTACTTGAGGCCCAAAGAGCCCTTGTGCCGTTGTACATTAAAACAAACCAGTTTGAAAATGCGCAAAAGCAATACTTAACAATCATCAATGAATTGTTAAACCAAGGCAGCATTGATGAAGCAACCTTGGTGGTGGATCAGTTGTTCCACTTAGATTCTTTAAACATTCAATTACGAGAAAAAGTTGCCGCTCTTTTTGCCCGCAATTCCATCCCAGAAGTTTCAAGCGATCAATACCTTTGGATTGCCCGCCACTACCAAGAGGAAAAACACCTGCGTGAAGCCGTACGCTGGGCGCAACGAGCCTTGGAATGTACGCCCCGAAGTATTGATGGTCGTATCCTGTTAGGGAGTTTGTTGGAACGCCTAAACCAGCCCAACGAAGCATCTGCTCAATATTTAAAAGCAGCAGAACTGCTTGTTGATAATGGTTCCCTTGAAAAAGCAGCGCAATATGTAGAGTTGATTTGCCGGCTAACCCCAGAAAGTGCTGAGCCCCGCGAACAGCTTGTGAAACTTTATGAGCAGATTGGCCAACGCAACAGAGTGACAGAGCAACTAGAGAAGTTGGCGAAGCTTTATTCCATACAGCACCGAGCTGATGATCATGTGCGGGTTCTAAAGAAAATGGTTCAAATGAACCCGGATCAAACGTACAACCGAACTATGTTGATTAATGCACTCAAGCAAAGTGAAAACCGGGAAGAGCTTTTTCAATTCCTGATGTTGCAAGGCGATTTGTATTTGAAAAAAGGGAAACAACAGCACGCCATTAAAGTTTTTGGTGAAGCCCTTTCAAACTCCGCTGATAGAACCGGAGCCGTTGCATTAGTTCTTGAACAAATTCGCCTGCACGGTTCAGAAGAACAGTTTGTGCAATACGGTTTGCAACAGGTGGAATATGACCTTGCGCAGGACAATATTGCCGAAGCGCAGAAACTGCTGAACATGCTTTCCACTAAAGCTCAAAAAGTAACCGGGTACCATTTGGCAATGGCAGCGCTTTACGAAGCAACCTCGCAGGAAGCCCTTGCTCAAGAGGCGTTAGCCAAAGCTGAATCATTAGCTGAAGAAAACGCAACTCCGGAACAAAAACTTGAGCTCTACACAAAACTAATGAAAATAAGCCCCAATAACTTCTCCGCTTGGCGAACAGTGATTCGCACCTACCGATCCTTGAACCGCATTGAAGAAGCGCAGAAGGTACAACAATCCTTGGCTAATAGGCTGATGGAGAAAATAATGCACGGGGAAGCAGTGGTTGAATTACGCGCTTTGCTTCAAGTTGATGCCGATAATTTAAAAGCTTGGGAGCTTCTTTTTGAAGCACAAAAACAGTGCGGCGAAGAAAAAGATCTGCTTGAGGAAACTCTTGTTTACAGCAATATTTTGCTCGAGAAAAAACAATTCCTAAAAGCCTTGGAAGCAATTTCAAAAGTCATTCGTTGGGACCCATACCACCTTGAAGCACGCCAAGCTTACATTAGAACTTACCTAAAAGTTGGTAAAGAAGAGGATTTACTAGAGGACTATTTAACGCTGGCGGATTTGCTTATTTCAAAAAATCGGTTGGATGAAGCCATTCACTATTTTGATAAAGTAACCTCCATTGATCCAACTTACAAGAATGCCCAAGTCCGCATGACACAAACACAGCGCTTGAAACGCGGGAAAATAAAGGCAGCTACACAACTTGTTTCACCGGAAAGCAAACGCCCCCATGAGGCAACACAGTTTCGCCGTAGTGCAGACCATACCACTGATACACATTCGCGCAAAATTATTGATACACAAACCAACTCAGCCCATCAGTTTCTTATGGATGAAATGGATGCGATGGACAAAGAAGATGAACTCTCCGAGTTGCGGCAGATCATCCAGAACTACAATGATATACTTTCCATCAACCCACAAAACGCCAATGTAAAGGTAAAGCTAGCGAACCTATACCTGCAAATTAATGAGAAAGACAACGCCTTGAAGGAGCTTACACAAGCTCGAGATCTTTACTCAAACAAAGGGGAAATTTCCACGTGTATTGAAGTTTGTGAAAAAATTTTAGAACTCAACCCCACAGACCAACGAACACGACTTCACCTGAAACAAACAATCAATAAACGAGACGCATTCAAGGCTTTGGAATCGGCAATCATTTTTTCCGATTCAACGTCTGATGAATCAAAGCAACCGTAAAAATCCGCAACGTAAATCCATTGTAATAAAGTCCACAGCATTGAAAATCAGACCATTGAACGCTTCACGAATTCAGTTTTAATTTTTCTTTGAAATGAAAGTTCCCTCAACCATGGAATCATTAGAAGCAAGCGCCCGGGTTCTGTTAGACCGTACAACCATACGGATTGATGGTCGGCCGTTTTTCTCTTTTGGTTTTCGCTTGTTGCTTACACCGCCCGAGGAAATGGAAGCGGTGTTGGTGAAGCTTAAAGAAGCAGGATTTACCGGCGTAACAAGCCCCCCCGCAAGCCCAGGTAATTTTTATGCCATAGATCGGTTGTTTGAAATTACCAACCGCCTAGGGATTTTTGTTAATCTAATGTCAGACCCACGGGTGGACAAGCCGAGTGAATATTTAGCGGAACGCTACAAACACCACCCCAGCCTGCTGAGTTATTGCATTGCAACCCAGAACGGTTCCGAACGGGAATTTGCTCGGTTTTGCCGCGAGCGGGACCGCCTACGCCACCAAGATGTTTTCCACCCTATTTGGACGCCGTATCAGGAAGAATTTGGCCTGCGCCTGTATATTGACTCCACCGATATTCATGCAATTTCCCACACGGTTGGCGGGCCCACAAAGCGTAAGCCCATGGAGAATGGTGCTAACACTGTAAGCCAATTGTTCAATGAATGCAGAACCCACAAAATCCCTGGCAGACCGTTCTTCTGCCATACTCTGCATGCAAGAGTTTCAGACGAAGTTCGGAAGCTAGGTGTATATGATTTTGATCCCGTGGTGAATACGCATTCCCCCGTGCACCAAGATTGGTACCCCTATTATTCACGTATTGACGAAGACAGCCGTTGGGATTTTCTCCCGCCCGACGTAGATTTCATTCGCTTGCGATGTTTTGAAATGCTCGCCTCACGGGTTCGGGGCATTATGGTGGGCAACTACGATTTCATGTTGGGTAAAGTTCCCTTTACGGGAATGGATCGGTTTCACGAGCTTTCAATTATTGCTCGGGAAATTGAAGCCGTTCGTGATTTTTTTGCGGAAGGCCAATTTGTACGCGGCGATTTGGAAACTGGGCACCCGGGGATCAAGGCTTCCATGCTGCACCATACGGATGATATTCTTGTGATGCTTTGGCGCTCCGGTAAAAGTGATGAGTTCTGGCTGGATCCCATGACAATGCCGCGGGTGGAAATTCGGTTGGATATTAGTTCCCGAGAAAACATTCGTGCATGGAGTTTGGATTTTCCCGAGGTGAAACCGCTGGAACTTATTCGCGATGCTAAAGGCGCTGTCATGTTTACGCTGGAAAACTTTGATCTTACCTCAAAGATTTTGCTCACCCGCTCCCATTCGCGGCCGCAGGAAATCAAAGATTCAGTGGAAAAACTTTTGCCCAAAGCCGTTGCTTCGCGCAAGCAGGTGGTTGAAATTCGCCAACAGAAACTTCAGCTGATTGAAAACGAACTTGGGGCAAGCCAGTTTGCTAAACCCCAACGCGCCTTGCTGGAGGAAATACGGCAGCTTGCGCTTGAAGGTACAAACCTGATCAAATTAGAAGAGCACATTAGTGCTTGGCAACGATTCACAGAAGCCGGGTACCAACAGCGTGTCATCATCAACCATCAAATGGTTCAAACAATAGCAAACCCCCCGGGAGGAATTGTTAGCGCAAGGGTAAAATGCCTACGCCGTAGTTACTACACGCTGCCACAATACTACCGGGAGCTTATTCAACGCGATGATCAAATTATTCAGGAATACACGTAAAAGCCTTACGCAGAAAAAACCACTGCACCATAATAGAATCAAAACAAAAGCCGCTTAATCCTTGTAGTAAAGCTAAGCGGCTGCGATTGATCATTTATGAATACTTGATTGAATCTACCCGCGCCTAATGAGTGGGCAGTATTTATTCAATCTTGTTGGAAGTACCTGTGGTAATCCCTTCAACCATTAGGCGAAGCTCTTCAGGGCTTGTTGCAGAACTCATGGCATCGTCGTAGTTAACTAAATCTGCCATAATGAGCTTGTAAAGCGACTGATTGAAGCTTTGCATACCCCAGTGCTTTCCATCCTCAATGGCGGGCAATAGTTCCATGGTGCGCCCTTCGTTGATGAGTTTTTTGATTAACGGAGTTGAAACCATTACTTCCACGGCGGGGATTCGGCCGCCGCTGCGTTTGCGAGGGAGCAACCGCTGGCATATGATCCCTTGCAACCCTAGGGCAAGCTCCATGCGAATTTGATCGTGAAGGTAGGCGGGGAAAAAGTTGATTACACGCTCTACCGTTTGCACGGCGTTAATAGTGTGAAGGGTGGAAAGAACGGTGTGCCCTGTTTCCGCGGCAGCAACACAGGTTTTAACCGTTTCCAAATCGCGAAGCTCGCCAATCAGGATTACGTCGGGCGCCTGGCGAAGCAAATGGCGCAATGCATCCTCAAAGGTTTTTGTATCAAAACCTACTTCCCGTTGGCTAATGATCGCTGTTTTATCGTCGTGCAGGAATTCAATGGGGTCTTCAATCGTAATTATATGGCAGCGGCGGTTTTCGTTAATGTGGTTGATCATTGCCGCAAGGGTGGTTGATTTCCCTGAACCCGTTGTACCGGTAACAAGTAAAAGCCCGCGGGGAATGGTGGAAAGTTTTTTAATGACGGGCGGAAGGTAGAGGTTTTCAAAACTAAAGTTTGGGCGTGTAATGTGGCGGAATACCATGCCAATAGAACCGCGCTGGCGGAATAAGTTTACGCGAAAACGGCCAACGCCCGAGACACCAATCGCAAGGTCCATTTCAGGAACCGCTTCAAAGGATTCAATCTGGTCTTCATTCATCATGCCGTAGGCAATATTTTGCACTTCTTCCACCGAAAGATCAGAGTAATCCAAGGGCCAAATTTGCCCATCGATTCTCACATGCGGCGGAACTCCTGCTTTGATAAATAAGTCAGAAGCGTTTCGATCAACTGTTTCTTGCAATAAGTCGTCGAGTTTCACGTTTGTCATAGTTGTTAGTTCACTTTGCTAAGTGGTTTCAATTTCAAATTAGACTCAATTGAATGTTGTGTGTCATTCAATTTCAACTCTGGCGGATGTATTTTTCTGGGGGTTTTTTGTGATGGAGAAAAAAAACCGAATCAAGAACCATTTTATCCTTGCATTCAAGCCCTTATCCTCTTCATATGCACCCCCTTTGCTGAACCGTGTTGACACAGTGTTCAGTTCTTTTCGGGATTTACAGGAGTACTAAAATGGCCAAAAAGGGCAACCGCGTACAAGTAATTTTGGAATGTACAGAACAAAAAAACACCGAAGTACCCGGCGTTTCACGCTACGTTACAACTAAAAATCGTAAAACAACTACTCAACGACTTGAGTTGAAAAAGTATAACAACTGCTTGAAAAAGCACACACTTCACCGCGAAATTAAGTGATCCTTGTATTTTCAGCGCTCAACGTGTAAACCCTAAAGCTGCTTTCATAATACACCAAGCTTATTTCCACCCAATACAAACATTTGGAGAACCAGAGAGATGATCAGATTGAAGCCAATTCTTCTGTTCATTTCCCTGGTCTTTCTGTTTTTTGGCTGCGCTCAAGACAAATCATCTCTTTCCTCCGTGCAATCCAAAAACCTTTCTAACACGCGGGTCTTAGTCTGCTTTCAACCCTCAATTTCATTTTTGGCTCGGGAACTCCTCAAGGGCGATTCAAATCACCTTGTTGTACTTGCTGGCTCTACTCCTGCTTCGCTTCAAACGCCTGGTGCAATTCGGCCCAGCCATTTTGTGCTATTCTCCAAAGAATCCTCGGAAAACTTATTTCAACCTTGGCAAGATTACTTAAAAGAGTCCGAACGAGACGTTTATCTTCGCGAGTCTGGTTTTCCCTTAGAGGCGTTTTTTACCCTAAGTTCTGCAGAAGAGCTTATTGACGAACTTTCACAAAACCTTATCGCCGCCTACCCTACCATTGAATCAGTTGTTAGTAAAAACAATGAGCTCCTGAAAAAACAGCTTCGTGAAACTTGGTACACAAAGAAAGCAGACCCCTTCATTGTTGAGCGGTTGCAGGCAAATCACATCGTGACAGATCGTGAATCCGTTGTTCCAATGCTCCGGGATTTAGGTTTTTCACAAATCAAGTACCTTCCGCGTGCACAACTTGGTAAAATCACCCGCGATACACATTCACTTTTAGTCAAAATTGACCCACGGCCTTTCCCCCCCGAATTAGCCGCAGTTTTTGCTGAACAGGGTATTCCGATTGTTGCATTCAATAGCGATGACAAGGTATTCACCCAGATGGGCGATATAATTCAAGAGCGGGAAAGACTCATCAATCTTGTTATGCTTGCCGCGCTGTCGGCCTAATCAGCTAGACAACTCTGAGCTAATGCGTTAAATAATAAAACATCAACCAAATGAAGTCACAATCGCCTTGTGTTGTTTGGCGAAAAACTTGGTTGTCTTTAACTGGTTTGAAGCATGCTTCACCTCAGATTATAAACTCCATTTCGCGCAGCAGGAACGTATTTTTGTATCAACTTTTCAGACCACTATGGATAATTTGGAGAGTTTTTCCGTTTGTCCTGAGTTTTCTGCGCGATTGGCACCAGTGGGTTCTGTTCGGAAACCCAAGGAAACTGAGCGGCGAACAGCACAAAATTCGCGCCGAGAAGCTGGCGGATTTACTGGCCGATCTCGGCCCCGGCTTCGTAAAGGGCGCGCAGGTAATGTCGACCCGCGACGACATCCTAATGCCCGTCTACACCAAAGCGCTGCGCAAACTTCAGGATAATGTTCCGCCTTTTCCCACAGAAATTGCCATTCGCACGCTGGAGAAATCCTTAGGGAAAACAATCAGTGAGGTGTTTGATTCGTTCGATGAATCCCCCCTTGCGGCAGCAAGTTTAGGGCAGGTTTACCGCGGAGTCTATAAAGGCAAACCCGTTGCAATCAAAATTCTGCGCCCCGGGATTCAGCAAATTGTTGAAACAGATTTGTTTGTTCTGCACCTGATTATCAGCTTTTTTACGTTCTTCTTGAATAATCAGTTTATGCGAAGCTTCAAGGCGATTTACCGGGAGTACGCCCGCATCATCCGCGAGGAAATTGACTTCCGAACAGAGGAGCGCCATGCGGAAAAATTTCGGCGCAATTTTGCCCCCTACCCGAATGTTGTAATCCCCTTAGTCTACCGCGAACTCACCCGCCAAGAGGTTGTTGTTTTTGAGTTTATGGAGGGCATTCGGGTGGATGATCAAGCGGCGCTCAACAAGCTTGGGCTTACCCCGAGGGAGCTTCTTGATCTGATGATTTCCACCTACGTTCGCATGACGATTGTACACGGTTTTGTTCATGCTGATCCGCACCCCGGCAACTTGTTGGTAGATAAACAAAAGCGCCTGGTAATTTTAGACTACGGAATGGCAATCGCCTTTCCAGACGAAATGCGCAAAGAAATCCTTCGGGGTTGCCTTGCCATTGTTCGAGAGGACGATAATGCCCTGGTTGATGCGTTCTACCGTATTGGGATGGTGGATGAATCGGCGAACCGTGCGCTTGTGCGCGACGCCGCAAACCGGTTGCTACAAGTGCAAATGCGCGAGGATTTTGAGCCGAGAATGGTGCAAGAAATTGCCGATGAAATTCTGGCAACGTTTCATGAATTCCCCCTGAGAATGCCACAACAGCTGGTTTACCTTTTCCGGGCCTCAGCGCTGGTGGAAGGGTTGGGGATGAACTTCGACAAAAATTTCAGCGCGATTCGCGAAGCAACGCCGATTGTAAAGCGGCTGATTCAAGAAATTGCCCTAGAACCAGAAGTTAGCCTGAAGGACAAAGCGAAAAATGCCTTCAATTCGATCTATAATTTTGCCGATCAATTGCGCCGAGTTGTGGAACGTTTTGAGCGTGAAGAACAACGCATACGCATCAACTCTGCGGACTTAGCACAGTTCGAAAGATTGTTTGCGATTATGACAAGAAGAATCGTTTCGGCAATTTTTGTCGGGGTGCTTTCCGTAATGGGCGTCGTTTGGGGCTTATCATTGAACTCAACAGCCTTAACCATTAGCTTTGTTACTGTTGGATTACTAATCCTGATGTTCATTTTACTGATGCCCATTCGCAGAAAAGGCTAATTTCCTGAAAGACTCCTTGCGTTTTTTGGTCGATTCGATAAAATTTTTAGCTATTTGAAAATTGAATGTTTTCACAACAGGGATTAGGGGTTGAATATTCCCCCTGCTCCCGCAGATTGTGAAATTCTTCACAATGATAAACACCTTTGAAAAGACGTTCCATGACACAAAAACACCCACACTCTGCAACTCATCAAAATCTAACCTCTTTCCAAAAGGCTAAGCCTGGAAAAGTTGGCCTATACGATCCACAGTTTGAGCACGATGCCTGCGGCGTTGGGTTTGTTTGTCATATAAAGGGCCAAGCAAGCCATTCTATCATTGAACAGGGCATTGAGATTCTTGACAACTTAGATCACCGTGGTGCTGTTGGTTGCGATCCTAACACCGGTGATGGGGCGGGCATATTGGTTTCGCTTCCTGATAAGTTTTTACGAAGAGAGTGTTGGGATAAACTCCGGTTGGAGCTTCCCCCCAAGGGGCAGTACGCCGCGGGGATGATGTTTTTACCCGCGGATGAAAAACACCGCAAAACTCACGAGCTGCTTTTTGAAAAGCTGGTGAACGATTACGATATGGTGATTCTAGGTTGGCGTAATGTACCGGTCAATTCCGAAGTTTTAGGCGAAATCTCCGGCGCCTGTGAACCGTTTGTGCGCCAAGTATTTGTGGGCATGCGCCAGTCGTTCTACAACAAACAAGACTTTGAACGTCGTTTATATATTGTGCGTCAACTCATGGAAAATCAAAGCGAGCAGCTTGATCTGCAAGGGCACGAGGACTTCTACATTTGTGCGCTATCAACAAACCGTATGATCTACAAAGGCATGCTAACCACAGGGCAACTAGCTGAGTATTACCCTGATCTTTCAGACCCTGATTTTGAAAGCCATTTAGCGTTAGTTCACTCCCGATTCTCTACAAACACGTTCCCTGCTTGGAGCCTTTCTCACCCTTACCGTTACATTGCCCACAACGGCGAGATCAATACGCTGCGCGGAAACCGCAACTGGATGCGCGCGCGACAAGGTTCCCTAGTTTCCCACGTTTTTGGGGATGAACTTCAAAAGCTGACGCCTATTCTCTCCGAAGAGGTTAGCGACTCCGCCAGTTTAGACAGCGCCTTGCAGTTTCTTGTGTTGAACGGTCGGCCGTTAGCCCACGGAATTCTGATGCTGATCCCTGAGGCTTGGAGCCAGCACCAACAAATGGACCCAGAATTGAAGGCGTTTTACGAGTACCACGCGTGTAAGATGGAACCATGGGACGGCCCTGCGGCGATTGCCTTTACCAACGGCGAGGAAATCGGCGCGGTGCTGGATCGAAATGGTCTTCGCCCCGCTCGGTACATCGAAACCACGGACGACCTTGTTATTATGGCTTCAGAGGTGGGTGTGCTGCCGATTTCCCCCGATCGAATCAAGCGTAAATGGCGCTTACAACCGGGGAAAATCTTTCTAGTAGATACAAAAGAGGGCCGAATTGTTCGCGATAAAGAACTCAAGCAGGAGTTTGTTGATTCCCGCCCTTGGAGCAAATGGATCAGCGACAACCTGATTCATCTGCACCAGCTAGAAGAGCATCCGGAGCATGTTCAACGGCCGGATCATGAAACAATTTTTGAACGGCAACAGGTCTTTGGGTATACGATTGAAGAACTAAAAGTATTGTTTACCCCCATGGCAACAACCGGCAAAGAGGGAATCGGCTCCATGGGGTCAGATACACCGTTGGCTTGCCTTTCGGATCGTCCTCAGCCGCTGTTCAACTACTTTCGCCAGTTATTTGCTCAGGTTACAAACCCCCCATTGGATGCCATTCGCGAGGAACTCGTTACTTCCCTTGTAACGTATTTAGGGAGCGAAGGGAACTTGATTGATGAAGACCCCAAATCCTGTCGTCAGGTACGGTTGGAATCGCCGATTATTACAAACAATGAACTTGAACGGCTTCGCCACATAAACCGACCCGGATTGAAGGCTCATACGGTTTCAACCCTGTACAGCGTGGCAGATGGGGTAAAGGGCTTCAAAACTGCCTTGCAACGGCTCTTTTCCGATTCATCCCAAGCAGTAAAGCAAGGGGTAAATCTGCTTGTCATTTCAGATCGTGGCATCAACTCAGGGCAAGCTGCGCTTCCTTCGCTGCTGGCAACCTCCGCCTTGCACCACCACCTAATCCGCGAGGGAACTCGCACGCAAGTTGGCCTAATCGTGGAAACGGGTGAAGCCCGCGAGCCCCACCACTTCTGCCTGCTAATTGGGTACGGCGCCGGCGCGGTAAACCCCTATTTGGCCCTTGAGACGATTGAAGATATGCACAACACCAAAATGTTGCCTGCTGATTTGAAGATTGAAAAAGCCCTGAAAAATTATACCAAGAGCATTGATTTAGGGTTGTTGAAAGTTGCCTCTAAAATTGGGATTTCCACGATTCAAAGTTACCGGGGCGCGCAAATCTTTGAGGCTATTGGCATCAGCCCCGAGGTGATTGATGAATACTTCACCGGTACGGCTTCCCGCATTGCGGGGATTACTTTGGAAACAATTGAGATGGAATGCAGGCTCCGCCACCAAACAGCTTACCCATCAGTAAACCACACGCGGGGTGGTATGCTGGATTCTGGCGGGAACTACCAATGGCGTGCTGATGGTGAACACCACGCTTGGAACCCCGATTCCATTGCCGATTTGCAGCAATCCGTACGGATAAACAGTTACGAAACCTATAAGCTATTTGCAGAGCGTATAAACAACGAGAACAAACGTTATTGTACGCTGCGGGGAATCATGCAGCTGCAGCCTACGCGGCTTCCCGTTCCGATTGAAGAGGTGGAATCTGCCAAGGATATTGTTCGCCGCTTCTGCACGGGGGCAATGTCGTTGGGCTCTTTGAGCGAAGAATCCCATGAAACACTTGCCATTGCCATGAACCGCATCGGCGGAAAATCCAACACGGGTGAAGGCGGTGAAGATATTCGCCGCTACCAGCCGGATGAAAACGGCGATCAACGCCGTAGTTCCATCAAACAAATCGCTTCAGGGCGGTTTGGCGTTACAACGGAATACTTGGTGAATGCCGATGAACTCCAAATTAAAATGGCACAAGGCGCGAAACCAGGCGAAGGGGGTCAACTCCCCGGCCACAAAGTCAGCGAATACATTGCAGCGGTTCGCCACTCAACACCCGGCGTGGGCTTAATTTCACCGCCCCCCCACCACGATATTTATTCAATCGAAGATTTAGGGCAGCTCATCCACGATTTGAAGAACGTGAATCCTAAAGCGCGAATTTCCGTGAAGCTGGTCTCGGGCGTTGGTGTAGGGACGATTGCCGCGGGCGTTGCAAAAGCCAAAGCAGACCACATTTTGATCTCTGGCGACGGCGGCGGTACAGGCGCTTCTCCCCTTACTTCCATTAAATATTGTGGTATTCCCTGGGAGCTTGGCTTGGCCGAAGCACAACAAGTGTTAGTGATGAACGATCTTAGAAGCCGCATTACCCTGCAAGTGGATGGTTCCATGAAGACCGGGCGCGACGTGGTGATTGGGGCGTTACTTGGGGCCGAGGAGTTTGGGTTCTCCACGGCGCCGCTGATTGCCCTAGGCTGCATTATGATGCGTGTTTGCCACCTGAATACTTGCCCCGTGGGGATTGCAACACAGGATCCCGTTCTTCGCGCTAAGTTCAAAGGCACTCCCGAACACATCATCAATTACCTGTTCTTTGTGGCTGAAGAGGTTCGCGAATATATGGCGGAACTGGGGTACAGAACGATTGAGGAAATGATTGGCCAAGTTCAAAATATTGCCTTTGAAGCTCCTGCAAACCATTGGAAAGCCAAGAACTTAGATTTCAGTCAAATCCTCTATAAACCAGAAGTTCCTAGCACGGTTGGATTGTTCAAAAAAACAGATCAATATCATGGGTTGGATAAAGCGTTGGATAATGAACTCATCCGGCTTGCTACACCAGCGATTGAAAAGGGCAACACTGTAACAGCGCAGGTTAGCATCCGAAACATCAACCGCTCCGTGGGGGCAATGCTATCAGGCACGATTGCCCAGAAATACGGCTTTGCGGGCCTACCGGAAGGAACGATTACCTTCAACTTTACCGGTACGGCTGGGCAAAGTTTCGGCGCATTCCTAACAAAAGGCACCACCTTCAACCTTGTGGGCGATGTAAACGATTACCTCGGCAAAGGCATTTGCGGCGGTATAATCTCCGTTCGCCCCCCCGAAGTTGAGGGTTACCTTGCCGAAAATAACATTATTGCGGGTAATACAATTTGCTACGGGGCTATTAGTGGCGAGGTCTACCTGCGCGGCGTTGTTGGCGAACGGTTCTGCGTTCGCAATAGCGGTGTAATAGCGGTCGTTGAGGGCGTTGGCGACCACGGTTGCGAGTATATGACGGGCGGTAAAGTGCTAGTACTGGGCAAAACGGGTCGTAACTTCGCCGCTGGTATGAGTGGTGGTGTTGCCTTCATTCATGATCCTAATGAGCAATTTACTTCCCTATGCAACATGGAAATGGTGGGCCTTGAAACGCCGGATTCCCATGATTTAGCCACGATTGAAACAATGCTAAAGAACCACGTAAAATATACGGGAAGCCCCGTTGCCCAGCGTGCGTTGAATGATTTTGAGGCCTTTACCCAAAACATTGTGAAGGTAATGCCACAGGATTATAAACGCGTTCTTGAGGAACGGCGTGCAAAACCACTGGTTACCGCTGATGAAAAATCAGCGGTGTTAACCTAAACCTGCTAGAGTACTTTACGACGTATTTTTTGGAGAGCGATTAGATTATGGGCAAGACCACCGGATTTATAGAATTTGACCGTGAGGCAGCGCCGTACCGCCCCGTTGAGGAGCGAATCAGCGATTGGGGGGAAGTTGCTTTAGAGCTTAGCGATGAAAAGAAAAAACTTCAAGCAGCCCGCTGCATGGATTGTGGCGTTCCGTTTTGCAATCAAGGTTGCCCGTTGGGAAACTTAATTCCTGATTGGAACGATCTTGTTTATCGCGATAACTGGAAGTTGGCGATTGAATCCCTTCATAAGACAAATAACTTCCCGGAGTTTACGGGGAGAATTTGCCCCGCCCCGTGCGAGGCTGCCTGCGTGCTGGGAATCAATAACGATCCGGTTACGATTAAGCAGATTGAGAACAGCATTATTGAACGGGCGTTTGCTGAAGGTTGGGTAAAGGCTGTTCCCCCAACACGCCGCACAGGGAAATTTGTGGCTGTGATTGGGTCGGGCCCCGCTGGGCTTGCCGCAGCACAGCAGCTAAATCGTGCGGGGCACTCGGTAACAGTTTTTGAGCGCGATAAACGCATCGGCGGCCTTCTTACGTTTGGAATCCCAGATTTCAAACTGGAAAAATCCGTGGTGGACCGTCGGGTAAACCTTCTCATTGAAGAGGGGATCGAATTTAAGTGCGGTGTAAACGTGGGCGTTGATATTACCCTGAATGAACTACGGGAAAAATTTTCCGCCATCATCCTTTGCAACGGCGCAGCACAACCCAGAAACGTGGAAGTTCCGGGTCGTGAGTTGAAAGGAATTCATTATGCCATGAATTACCTTGCCGCCCAAAACTACGAGAACTACGGCGATCGCGATGAAGACTGCGCCCTGATTTCGGCAAAAGATAAGCACGTGATCATTATTGGCGGCGGTGATACCGGTGCTGATTGCTACGGCACTGCCATTCGCCAAGGCGCTAAAACTGTTACGCAACTGGAATACAACATTCGCCCCCCTGAGGAACGCCCTCAGTACAACCCTTGGCCCCAATGGCCACTCACGTTTTACTCGCTCCCTGCCCACCTTGAAGGCGGTAATCGCGATTGGTGCGTTATGACAACTAAATTCAGCGGCAAGGACGGTCAGCATGTTGATACTTTGCACGCAATTCGCCTGGATTGGGAAAACCCTGATGCACCGAAACGTCAGCGTAAGATGATTCAAATCCAAGGCTCGGATTTTGAACTTCCCGCTGATCTGGTGTTGCTAGCGATTGGATTCTCCGGCCCCGAAAAAGACGGCCCCATTTCAGAGCTTGAACTTGCACTGGATAAACGCGGCAACGTGAAAACCGATGAGAATTTCATGACGAGCGCTGAAGGAGTTTTTGCTGCAGGCGATACACACCGCGGTCAATCTTTGGTGGTATGGGCAATTGCCGAAGGTCGTAAAGCTGCCCGCGGGGCGGATTTGTACCTTATGGGCGCAAGTGATTTACCCGGCTAATCAACCCATTGCTGCCCTTTACCACTTTTTTTTCATGCTCGACTTTTTAAACATCATCTTGATTCCCCTTCGTTACAGTTGCCTTATTATTAGACAAGGCACTTTACAGGGGGAATTTTCGTTTCATGCCTGAAAAGGATTTTCTAACGCTTCTTCTAGTTTTGCTGGGGCTTGCGCATTTGTGGCTTCAGCTATATAATCGGGTTCTGCTTAACATCCCAGATGGTAAGCTGAAAGAGCCGACTCATCTTTTCAGCTTTATCGTAATCATTATTCTCCCCACCAGCTATTTGCTGCTGTTTAGGAACCACCCTGCAATTGATCAAGCTCTTTCCTGGGCGCCAAATAGTTGGGGATCGATGCTATATTTCTCCTCCTTCGCTTTGATTTGGATTTTGATGCTCTGGCGGTTTGGGCTTGTAGTTGCCGATCTTGCCTTTCCGCCAACTTCTCACCGAGTACTTGCCGATGAAAAAACAAACGTTGCCGTAAGAAAACCAAAGAGCCCTTTGCCTGAAGCGTTTGCAAGTTTGGACTCAACCTTTGATCTTGAATTCCGGGATTTAGAACTTCAGATTCGGTATTTGCCCACAGAGTTTGATGGCATAAGCCTGCTAATGGTTTCGGATATTCACTACGAAACCCACCCCGATTGGGTTCGCTGGTACAACGAGTTGCAATCGTTCTGCAATAATCTAAACCCAGACTTGGTAATATTTACCGGGGACTTCATCAACCACGAGGACGACCTAGATGCTGCGATGGAGTACCATGCAGGCTTTGAGGGGAAAATCGGCAAAATTGGCGTCTTAGGAAACCACGACTACTGGACTCGACCCAAAAAAATTCGCACGTTGTGCAAACGTACGGGCATTCAATTGGTTTCTCAGGAACCGCTAATCCTGAAACGCAACGACAGAAGGTTAATCTTCTCTGGTACAGATGCACCGTGGAATGGGCGCGGCGTGGACTCCAATTCCCTCTGCCAACGCGATGCAACAGATTGCCTGATTTACCTGAGTCATACACCGGATAATGCCCCCCTTGCTGCGCAGAATGATGCTTACCTGATTCTTTCCGGGCATACGCACGGGGGCCAACTTAGGTTGCCCGTGCTTGGGCCAATCGTGGTGCCAAGTCGTTACGGGCGCCAGTTTAGCGACGGCTTGTTCGATCTCAATGAATCCAGCGTGCTGGTGGTAAGCCGGGGCGTTGGGTGTTCACGGCTGGGTTCCGTTCCAACCGGAGGCATTAGGCTTGCCTGCCGGCCGGAGGTTCTTCGCATTACCTTGAGAGCGCCTTTTGCCGATATTGCCTTGCGAGCCAAGGCACTAAAACCCGTTCTTGCTACACCGACAACCGCAGTTTCAAAAATATCCTATTAGGTATACGTCCTAATCAATTGAACCGTACTTTTTTGTAACAAGCTGGAGTTTGGCTTGAAATACCGGTAAGAGTTTTGCCTAGTAACATTTTACAAAATTTTTTCTGAAGAAGCATTACCTTGATGAACTCATCCGTTACTTGCCATAAAGTTCAAGATTACAAAAATGCTGTGAAAATCCGTGCGGGTCTGGAGGCGGTTGTGAACCCGCTTGGGGGGATTTCTGCTTTTGTAAAACCGGGGAATACAGTTTTGCTAAAGCCTAATTTTGTGAAGGTTTTAGACCCCGCGCAGGGCGGCGTCACACACCCAGTTGTTATTGCGGAAATGGCAAAATACTGCCTTGAGGCTGGGGCCAAAAAAATCCTCATTGGGGATTCACCAGGTTTTGGAACGGCTAAAAGCGTGGCAGAAAAAATGGGCCTGATGGAACTGATTCACGGTTTACCCGTAGAGGTGATTGAGTTTACCGAAGTGCAAAAACGCACTGGTGATTTGCGCAACGGTTGTTTTGAAGCGCTGCACCAATCAGGAGAAGTGATTGCGGCAGATGTGTTGATCAACTTGGCAAAAGCAAAAGCCCACTGCCAAATGGTTCTTACAGGGGCTACAAAGAATCTTTTTGGCTGCATTCCCGGCCGAAGAAAAGCACTGATGCACTGCCAAGTGAAGAATAATAAACTCACGTTTGGCCGCATGTTAGTTGAAAACGCCGAAACATTAGCCCCCAGTCTTTCCATTGTAGATGGTGTAATTGCCATGCAGGGAATGGGGCCAACAAGTGGTACTCCTTACCAATGGGGGTGGTTGTTTGCGAGCACAGATTTCATTGCGTTGGATCGTGTATTGGCAAAATCGTTGGGTTACAAACAGCGGGAGATTCCGCACCTTATAGCATCAAAGGAACTTCATGTAGGGGCTGAATCATTGGGATCAATCCACTTGATTGGGGCAAAACCAAAAGAACTACTTGCATCAGGTTTTGAAAAAGCGCATCTTCTACCGGTAACCTTCAACCCAATCCGGCTCGGCATCGGATATTTCAAACATAAGTATCAATGGTATAAACGCGAATTTCGCCTTGGGGTTTTGAAGGGGTAATCCCCAAAATTAGTGGGTACTCATTAACAATGAAATCATTAGCATTTCTGCTCGTTACGTCTCAACTATGCCTTCCCCTGTTCAATTCGTTAAACGCAAAACCCTTAGAAGCACCACCCGAGAAGCTTCTTTTGAATCACACAGCCTTGCAAGAGCCGGTTGATTCTTTTTCTTTTTTTCTTGAGGAAGAGAAACACGAACCCTACCTTGCTGTTTATCTGGAATTGAAAGATGTTGGCGAACGGCCGTATTTGTTCATCAACGGTGAGCGGCAAATCACTCGGCCGATCCTTCGGGGTGAAGGTTTGGTTTATCCAATTGATGCCACTTTACTGAATCTAAATGCCCTGAATCAGTTGGAAGTTCATTCATTAGAGGGGACGCATTTCCCCCTTGAAGCCTGCCAAATTGTGACGCTTGAAGGCTCGTTTGAGGAGTTGCATTTACAACAATTTTTGGGTGATTCAACCAAACTTGCTCCGCCACAACACCCCAGCCAAGTAAACTACGATGTTGACAGTTACAGGCTGGAACTTGACGTGGATGCCAATTCCCGTTTTCTTGATGCGGAAGTAACAATCACCGCAACCTCGCTGGTGAACAATTTAGGAACGGTTGCTTTTGACTTTTCAGATGCAGATTTTTCGGGCCAAAGCCTCACGATTACCGGCATTGAATTGAACGGAACCACCGATGTTGTAGCAAATTCTACGATCGATAGAGCGAATAACTGGTTGATTATCACCTTCCCTACCGGGACGGAGCCGAACCTGAATGATCAGTTTTCCTTTAAAGTAACCTACAACGGAAGCCCCGGTTTTGGCTTAGGCGCTTTTGGGCTTCAAACCTACAACCGTGACATTAGAACAAATGGTTCACCGGTGGTGTACTCCTTCAGCGAACCCTACGGCGCAAGAACTTGGTGGCCTTGTAAGGACGTACCAAGCGACAAAGCCCTGCTTGATGTGATTATAACGACACAAGATTCTTACGATGCTGTTTCCAACGGAGCGCTGATCTCCACTGTACCCGTGATCGGCAACAAAACACGGTATTTTTGGTCGCACCAATACCCAATTTCCACCTACTTAGTGGCCTTCTGCGTTTCAGATTATGATTACTACGGTGGTACGTACACCTCGCAAGATAGTTTAACCACCATGCCGGTGGGGCATTACATCTTTAGTGAATCCACCGACAGCACTACTGCTTACATTGCAACAATTGATACCGTTGATTTTTTTGCATCGGTATTTGGTGAATACCCCTACTTGAACGAAAAATACGTTACAATGACATGGGGCGGTGGTTTTGGTATGGAACACAGCACCGCCACCAGCACGAATAAAAACGATATGCGCACCAGCAACGGCGGCGGTTATTCCCGCCGAAATGTTCACGAGCTTGCCCACCAGTGGTTTGGCAATTATGTAACGCCAGTAAACTTTGATCATATTTGGCTAAACGAAGGTTTTGCCACCTATTGTGAAGCCCTTAGCCAAGAGGCGCGCAACGGCAGCGCTGCATACTTTAGCGCCGTGAATAACTTCATCTCCTCGGGCATTAATGACAATACACCCATTGTGAATTCTAACGCGGATGCTTTTCAACTTTCCCTAGTTTACAGAAAAGCAGCGGTGGTTCTGCACATGCTAAGGCGTGTGATGGGGGACGATGACTTCTTTACCGGCACGAAAAACTACTTGGCAAACAATGCCTATTCCGCCGTTGATACCGAAGTTTTTGAAGCTGCAATGGAGGCGCAAGAAGGCACCGAGTTGGATTGGTTTTTTGATCAATGGATTCACGGCACAGGGAAGCCGAACTACGAATTTGGTTGGAGCCAAACGGCCAACACGTTGGATGTAACAATAAACCAAACTACCACTCCATTCTTCAGAATGCCGGTTGATTTACAGATTAATTATTTCAACGGCGGCAGTGAAGTTCAAGTCGTTGAAAATACCACCTTGAACCAATCATTTCAATTAACCGTTTCAAGTGCAGTAGAATCGGTGGAGTTTGATCCAGAAGGGTGGATTTACAAGGGCGGTGTAGTAGAGCCCAACAAACCGAATGCGCCTGTATTGCAATACGCAAGAAAAGCAGGAAGTGGTTCCATTGAATTAGCTTGGGATCAGCCGGTTGGCACCACAGTGACAGGCTTCAGAATTCAACGTTCTATTGATGGTGAAAATTGGACAACCGAAGTTGATGAAACAACCCTTACAAACTCTACCTTTAGCTACACATTAGCAAATCAACCTTTGGAAGCCAGTTACCGTGTTGTGGCAATGAACTCAGGAACGGCGAGTGACACGACCGATCCATACGCCGTTGCCCAGAAATTGATTGTTGATTCCACGAAGATTCTCATCGTGGATGGTTACGACCGCGTTCAAGCTTGGTCTAATCCGAATCAACCCTTTACGCAATTGCACGGAACGGCCTTGTGGCCGTTGGATGTACAATTTGATTCCTGCGCAAATGAAGCCGTGGTTGACGGCGATTTATTGCTGACTGATTATGATGTGATCATCTGGCAAGCCAGCGAGGAATCCACGAATGATATTCCCTTCAATACAACTGAACAAGGGCTTGTGGAGGCCTATTTACAACAGGGCGGCAAGTTGTTTGTGAGTGGTTCAGAGATTGGTTGGAGTCACGGACGTGGTGCATCCGCCGTTGCTGCAACAACTTTCTACAACACGGTACTAAAAACGGAATACATTGCTGATGATGCAAACTCCTATGAATTGAACGGCGCGGTTGGCTCTGCATTTGAGGGCCTAGTGTTGACGTTGGATGACACTGGTACGGAAACTTACCGTGCAGAGTTTAACGATTCAATCACAACATCCAATGGTTCAACGGTGTGCTTTCGCTACGGTAATAACCTTATCGCTGGTGTACAATACAAAGGCTTGTTCCCAAGTGGCACAACTAGCGGAGCACTTATCTCTTTTGGTTTTCCCTTTGAAACAATCCTCACACAAACCAGCAGAACTCTTGTAATGGAAGATGTTCTTACCTACTTTGAATTTACAGAACCAAACCCCGGCAATAGTGTTGTGGATGAATTATTGATCTTCTGATGTAATGATCAACCTGAGAATCGAGCGCTTGATTTCCGCGCAATCTCAATTGCTTTGTCTTGGTCCTTCGCCTACTTTTTTGGGCAGTCATCGTGTAATATTTCATGATGACTGCTTTCTTTTTTTTCTGGGAAATTTGTATCAGTGAATAGTCATTCAAAACCCATTTGTTTTCTCTCGATGGAGGACCTCTCGGGGTACTTTACCTACGATGAACGTACAGCGAATATACTTTCAAACAACGGCTTGCCGGTGGAGTTTATCCCTTGGCGCAGCAACGTTGATTGGAATCGTTTTAGCCTCGTTTTAATTCGTTCTACATGGGATTATCAAAATAACGTTGAGTCATTTTTGCAGGTGCTTGAGGCAATCCACAAAAGCTCTGCCGTGCTGATCAATCCCCTCAACGTAGTTCGGTGGAACTTGAATAAAGGGTATTTACTGCAACTAGACAAACTCGGAGTTCCGATAATCCCAACGTTTTTTGGTTCCTCCCCAACGTTGATTGATTTAAATCGGTTTCACCAAGAATTGGGCGGCAATGAACTGATTTTAAAACCTTTAGTTGGGGCAAATGCGGAGGGGATTTTCCGCCTTTCCCCACCCTTTGATTCACCGCTGGCAAAGCAGGCAATCAACCATTACAACGGTCGAGATTTTTTCGCACAACCATTTCTGCCCAGCATTGAAACGGAAGGGGAAACATCGATAATTTATTTTGACGGAACGTTCAACCATGCGATTATAAAACGCCCAAAGAAGGGAGATTTTCGTGTACAGGAAGAGCACGGTGGTGTGTTTGAACTTTGCACGCCAGATGCAGAATCTCTTCGGATTGCTGAGCTTGCCTTGAAGGCTGTTGCCGAAGTTTTGCAATTTAAGGAGCCGTTACTTTACGCCCGTGTTGACCTTGCCAGATGCTTGAACGGAAGCTTGGGCCTTATGGAGCTTGAGCTGATTGAGCCGAGTTTATATTTGAATTTAGACGAAGAATCGCCCCAGCGTTTTGCGGAGGCGATTATAAGAGCGCGGGAGAAATATGTTTCCACATCTTCAACACAAAGTTGAGGGGGTTGATTCTATCGGGAAGTTAATTACCGATTAGCTGTTGTGGTGATAAACCTGAAGTTGCCTCTTCATTTACATCCTCATAATACGATGCAGGAATAACGGTTGATCCGTTTACGGCAATCTCCAGTGCAGGCTTCAAGGAACTCCAGGTGTTGAAGTTAAACTGATCCCCATCCACCAAACGAACCCGCTGTACGGGGCCGTAGATTAAGGGTTCATCGGGGTTTACGTTTTCCCGTTTGGTATCAACTGTTTCCATCAGAATGTATACTTCTTCATCCGCATCAACTTCACCGATACCGTTCTTTTTGATCGTGATTGCGGAGCTTTCGCTTACACAAACGGCTCTCATGATGGGCGCTCGATTTTCTTCTCGTATAACAGCCATAAAACCTAGGGTTCTTCCCATACGATCGCGATTGCGAAAGTGAGTTTCGGTGATTGTATGATCTAGGTAGGGAATATTGATGAATCGGTCTGAAATGATCGCGCCAGAATTATAGGGATTTTGAATGGAGCCAACGCTGTTGGTTGCGTCAACGTTCAGGGGATCAAATATAAACTGACCCAAAATCGCTAAGCCTGCGGAGGTTCCGCCAACAACGCCGCCTTTATCCCATACTGATTGCAGGGCTTTTTGGGCGCGTGTCCCCCGCCAGGCTTCAAGGTAAGCGGATTGATCACCACCGGCAATCCATACCATTTCAGCGGTTTCAATTGCCCACGCTACGTAGTCGCTGTTGGCTTGCTCGGCGGTATCAAGCTGAATGGTTTCTACGGAGTCTGGCTTCAAATTACCCTCAGCTAAATCATCGTAGAAATAGGGATTATAACCGCCCAGTCTTGAAACGCGAAGCACAACAATATCGCCGCCCTTGATGATTGGGAATGCATGCTTTTGAAATGCACGGTCTACTTCAGGCCCACCGCCCATTAGGATCGCAACGGGGCCCTCCGTAAGTTCTACCACTTTATCCTCAGGATTACCGGAGATTAGTACATTTAAATCTGCCGGCTTTTCTGGCCTTATTGCCTGTGCAGAACCAAACACGGGCGTAAAGATTACAGCACAAAGTAGAAGGTGGTTTATTGCATTCCCAAGTAATCTCATGGATGGTGTTTCCCTTGATGGTTGAATTATTCTAACGGTGCAAAACCGTGGCGCATAATGTTTTCAGCAACGTGCCGGCTTACAACAAATTGCTTGATGTAATCAGGCCCGCCCGCTTTGCACCCTTGACCTGATAACCGGTACCCGCCAAAGGGTTGGCGGCCAACAATTGCTCCGGTAATAGCACGGTTCAGGTAAAGGTTTCCGCATTCAAACTCTTGGCGAGCGCGGCGCAGATTGGAGGGTGTTCTGGATTGCACGCCGCCAGTTAGCGCGAAGGGAGTTGAATTTGCAACACGTAAAGCATCATCAAAGTTTTTAACTTTAATTACGGTCAATACAGGGCCAAAGATTTCCTCCTGCATGAGGGGGTGAGTTTCACTTGTTACTTCAAATAAGGTGGGCGCAACATAGAATCCCTGCTGTTCAACATCAGAAATATCGCGTGTAATAATCAGCTTGGCGGTTTTATTACCAAGTTCAATGTAGCGTTTAACTTTATCAACGGCCGCTTGTTCAATCAAGGGGCCAACCTGAGTTTCAGGCTTTTCTGAGGGCCCAATTTTGAGGGACTCGATGCCATCCTTCAAGCGCTCAATGCAATCATCGTACAGGCTTTCCAGTACAATCAGGCGCGAACATGCGGAACACTTTTGTCCGCTGTAACCAAATGCAGAATATAGAATCTCAGGAACAGCCGAATCAAGATCTGCGCTTTCGTCTACAATGATGGCATTTTTGCCGCCGAGCTCTGTTACAGTTTTCTTGATGAAGTTTTGCCCTTCACGCATGATGGATGCTTCGCGAACAATGTTCAAGCCCACTTCACGGCTGCCGGTAAACACAATCATGTTTACATCCGGGTGAACAACAAGTTCGTGGCCAACGATTTCTCCCCTGCCGGGCAGGAAGTTGAGCACGCCCTTGGGCAACCCAGCGGATTCCAGAGCCTGCACGATGAGCTTTGCAATAAGCGGAGTTTGTTCGCTTGGCTTAAGAATCACCGTATTGCCAACGGCAAGAGCGGCGGTTGTCATTCCTGTAGGAATCGCACAGGGCAAATTCCAAGGCCCAATGACACCAACCACACCCACAGGGTAATAACTCATGTCGTTGTGCTCGCCAAGGAGGTAAGGCTGCAGCCGGTGTTCACCGCCGATTTGCACCGCTGCGCGGGCGTAGTACTCCATAAAGTCAATCGCTTCGTCAACGTCGGCATCGGCTTCATGCCAAGGTTTGCCTGCTTCAAGAACAACCACGG
>DAIOTT010000001.1:43684-50501 GCA_036751885.1 Candidatus Sumerlaeota bacterium | reverse complement strand
ATTGTTTTGGGTGGAGTAAAAATTAAAGCTTCGCCCAATCGGCTTGGCATAGGGAACAACGGGATACTCGGTGATATAAGCAATGGGTGTTGTTAGGGAAAATAGGCCTTGGTTGTTGCGCTCATAATTCCGGAAACTGGGGGTCTACCAATCAGCGTTGGTGGTTTGTTCCATAAGGGAATAGTTCAGGGAAAATTCTTTGTCTGTTGTCCATGTCGGGTAGGCATTGTTATCGAGATAATAGACTTCAACAGCCGTTGCCAGCATCCGCAGATCGCTACGTACGTTCACTGGTTGTTGAAGTTGCTTTTCAGCTTGCTTGATCATCTCTTTTGGCGAAACTATAGTATCTTCTTGTGGCAAAAACTTCATCATTTGATTGCCGCTTATGATGTATAATGCGTCGTCTTCAATCGTCAAATTGATCAATACATCAGGAAAAAGTGAATTCGATATCTTCACTCGGTAATAATTGTCCCCCAAATGTTCAAGATCCAATACCAACGCAATTGAATTGGTATACAGGCCCACCGTTTGTTCGTTAAAGACACGAATTTTATTAACATTGAACGGCATGATAGGATACCCAAGATCATTAGCCCCCTCGCTATAAACCCAAGTGCCTTTTGTAAGGGGTGTGTGTGGTTTGGCTTTCTTGCGATAGAGCTTACCTGCTGGCAAACAGTAAAACCGATGCGGCAATACTAAGGCTAAGCACTTTTGTGTAGGAGTTCATGGGCGCGTTCCTCTGTTCTACATTCGGGCTAATTGAATTCTGTTCTGTATGGTAGACTTGTAATCAGACTACTATTTAAGCAACACAAGTATTCACAAAACCACACTGAATTTTTTGCCGCATATTGATTTATTTCTCACGATGCTAGTGAGCGGGGTAAGCCCGTAGAAGCATTTCAATTCCGCTGCGGATGTTCTCCAAAGCTTTTGCTTGAGTGATTGGTTTTTCAATCCCAAATTCCTGCCGCAAGTATGCCATACCCTTCCACATGGAAAACAATTGATCCGCCGCGCGAATGCAATCTGGCGCCGAGTGGTACCCCAATTCTTTTCCCCGCTCCAAAAGATCGGCTAAATCCATCAGTGTTTTATGAGGGCCGTTGTCATAAACAATCACCGCCAGCTTTTTCATTTGGTCGGGATTTGCCATCAGCATGCGGTGTACGGAGTGAACAATAGCGGAGGAGAGGATTTTATAAAGCCTAAGGCCGTGGGTCTCCAGCGCAACGGGGAAATCCGTGCTTGCCGTCAGGTCTGGCGGTTTTGCTACGGGGTAACTTTCGGCCACGGCAATTACTATTGCCTTAAATAAATCTTCTTTATCCTTAAAGTGGCTGTAAACCGTGACTTTGCTCACGCCTGCTTCTTGAGCGATTGCCTGCATGGAAACATGATCAAACCCGTTTGCCATAAACAGTTGCTGAGCCGCTTGAATAATGGCTTCCCGCTTTTGAGGATCTTTTTGCCGCCCTTTACTTGCGCCTTTTATTGCCATGTCACTCTACCTAAACTCCCCCTGCAATGATGCAACTTGATGAAAATATTTATCATAATACCCAATATTTCCCTTGCGACGCAAGCGGGATCTCCATAACTAAACTGAACTGTACAGTATGGTTAATGGAAAGGTTAAGCGAATGTATTCAATCGCTCTCAAGATGCTCTTCGGAGATCGCACAAAATACTTAGGCCTTGTGTTTGGCGTTACCTTTGCCTCCTTGCTTTTGCTGCAACAAGTTTCCATTTTCATCGGCCTGCTGGAGCGCGCCGCCAGCGTGATTCGCGACGTACGAGAATCTGACGTCTGGGTGATGGATCCCTCCGTAAAGACTCTTGATGTGGCCTACCCCCTGCGAGAAACTGAACTTTCCAGGGTTCGGGGCGTTGAAGGGGTTGCTTGGGCTGTACCGTTCTTTAAGGCACAGGCCTCCGTTCGTACAAGGGAGGGGAGTTTGGAGAATTCCCTGATCCTTGGGGTGGACGATGCCTCCCTAGTGGGTGTCCCTGATAGTTTTGTGGAAGGCTCCGTGGAAAACCTATGGTTGCCGGAAGCCATTGTGGTGGATACAAACGGCTACCAATTGCTGTTCCCGAACCAGCCCTTTGAAATGGGCCGTACCATAGAAATTAACGATAAGCGGGCCGTGATTGTTGGGCTAATTGATTGTTCCGCTGCCTTCAGCGCCAACCTGATCATCTACACGCGTTACTCCATAGCAACGCAGTATACTAACAACGGGCGCAACCAACTCAGCTTTATATTAGTGAAAGCAAACAGCGACCAAACACCCAATCAAGTGGCGGAACGTGTTTCTGCCGAAACAGGTTTAAAGGCCCTGACAAATAGAGAGATTTCAAATCTAACCATTGGCTACATATTAGAAAATACCGGAATACCCATAAGTTTTGGCACAGTAGTGCTGTTAGGTATTATCGTAGGCATTGCTATTGTTGGCCTAACTTTCAACCAATTCATTATGGAAAACATCAAGCAGTATGCGGCGCTAAAAGCCATGGGGGTTCGGAACAGTGTTCTTGCCACCATGACTTTGGTGCAGGCGTTTTTTGTAGGGATTATTGGGTATGGCTTAGGGCTGGGTTTGGCTTCGTTGTTCTTTACCATCCTACCTGCGCAATCGGCAGGGCTTCGCGGCTTCTACCTCCCTTGGTACATCGGTGTTGGGGTGTTTGTTGTGGCAATGATGATTGTATTTGTCTCCACCCTAATCAGTTTGCGGCGCGTGCTGTATGTGGATCCCGCAACGGTTTTCAGAGGATAAACAAAAATGAGCACACTTGTGGAAAAAAAACAGAATCAACAGACACAACCGCAGGGAGTTTTTGAAAAACTACCGCCGGCTAACGTTGCCGCGCGCTGCCGAGGTGTTGTGAAGTCCTTCGGTGAGGGACAGGCTAAAATCACCGTGCTCCGTGAGGTAGACTTTCAGGCTCGCCGCGGTGAAATGACGTTTCTTGTAGGCCCATCCGGGTGCGGCAAAACAACGCTGATCTCAATTCTTGGCGGCATTTTGCATTGCGAGGGCGGGGAGATTCAGGTGCTTGAAAATGATATTCAGAAAATGAAACGCGGCAAGCTTGCTGATTTCAGGCTCGCAAACTTGGGGTTTATTTTTCAGCAGTTCAACCTGCTGCCCGCCCTTACGGTAAGCGAAAACGTGGCGATTCCGTTGATCGCCGCCGGCATGAAAACCTCCAACGCAATAAACAAATCCTGCGAGCTCTTAGGCCGCTTAGGGCTTGACGCGCAAACGCAACAATACCCCACGCAACTTTCTGGCGGTCAGCAACAACGAGTGGCAATTGCGCGCTCCTTGGTTCACGAGCCCGAGTTGATTATTTGCGATGAACCCACCTCCTCCCTTGATGCAGGGACAGGACAACTTGTAATGGAGCTTTTGCGCAAGTTTGCACTAGAGGGCGAGCGGTCTGTGATTGTTGTCACGCACGATAACCGCATCTATGACTACGCAGACCGCATCGTATACATGGCGGATGGTATTGTTGAGCGTGTTGAAAAACGCCATGGGAGTGACAGGGCAAGTGTATCCATGAGTTCACCGTTGTAATTGCCCATTTAGGTTCAAGAAAGAAAGAACAATTTACAATAAAATAAATTTACCACCAATTGCGCAAACTGCGAATGAAATTTAATATAATTAAGGAATGAAAAACAATGGCAAAACGTACACTTCTACTTAGCTTGGGGCTTCCGTTGCTGGGTGTTTCCGCACTGCTAATGGGAACAATTTTAGTTGCCCAAAACCAACCGATAAACACGGTGGAAAAACCAACCGTCACGCCGCCTGTATCACCGTTGAGCGCAGGCTTATCCACCGCCAAATCCGCGATTGGCGCGATTGGTGTGTTGGAGGCCTCAACAGAAAACCATGACATCAGCCCCTTTCGTTCCGGAGTGGTTACCGCTGTATATGTTCAAGCGGGGGATGCTGTAAGTAAAGGCCAACCGTTGTTTGAGCTGGATTCACGGGCTGCAATTGCCACGCATAACCAACGCCAGCAGGAGCTTGCTGTGGCCGAGGCAACATTGGAGGAACTGATTGCGGAAATCCCTGCAGCAAAGGCAAGGCTATCGCGGGCGAAGGCGGATTTAGCGGCGCGCAAAGCGGATTTAGTTTCCGCAGAAGCCGACCTAGAACGGGAATCCGCTAATCTTGCGGACCGAGAAAACCAAGAGCGCATGGCAAATTCCATTACAGTGACAGGGGGCATTTCACAGGAAGAGCGAGATCGCCGGGGCTTTGCGGCGGCACAAGCTACTGCCAGCGTTGCCGCTGTTGCTGCAATTGCGCAAAGCCGGGAATCATCCGTTGAAGCAGCAGAAGCGAGTATTGCAGAAGCTAAGGCGAATTTAGAATTGCTTGAAGTTCAGGGTGTAGCAAACGGCCCACAACTACGCAAACAACAAGCAGCCATTGAACAAGCAAAAGCAGGAGTGCAAGCAGCTCAAACGGAGATTGATTACCTTACAATCAACTCACCTATCAACGGAACTGCATTGCAGGTAAATGTTGATTCCGGGGAGTTCGCCACTGCGGGTTCACTTTCCACTCCGCTAATCGTGCTGGGTGTTCTTGATCCGCTTTACGTTCGAGTGCAAATTGATGAAATTGATATTCCACGGTTTAGCAAAACCGCGAGCGCTTGGGGTACTGCCCGTGGTGCTGCAAGCAACCGTGTCCCCCTAACGTTTGTTCGCGTTGAACCCCTTGTCATTGCAAAGCGCAATCTTACTGGTAGAACAAGCGAACTCATTGATACCCGTGTTTACGAGGTAATTTACAAAGTTGAACCCAACGAGCAAAGCTTGTGGCCGGGGCAACAGATGGATGTGTATATTGAAGCAGGTGAGCGTGCATCATGATTTTATGGCACCTGTCACTCTTGCACTCAGAGAACAAAAGTTGCATCCTATGTCTCGCTGCAGGCTTATTGTTGGTCTTCACCGGCGGTTGCACGGTTGGGCCAAAATTTACATCGCCACCCGCAAATTTGCCCGCCCAGTTTTTAGGCTCTGAAGAAACGGGTGAAAGCAACACTAAGAAAGAAACAACTGGGAAGCCGGAAGCTTTACATGAAAATCTTGAGGCTTGGTGGTTGCTTTACAACGACCCATTGCTTACTGTTTTGATTGAAAATGCGTTCGCCCATAATCTTGATCTGGAATCAGCAATCATGCGTGTCACTCAGTCACGCGCTTTGGTATCAGCAAGCAAAAGCGAGCTTTACCCCTCGGCGAATGCAACAGGGGGCCTAACGCGCAGCCAGCGTTCGGATGAAGTTACTGGCGCACAACAATCAGGCGGCCAGCCGGGTGGCGAGAACCCAAGCAACCTGTACGAAGCAGGCTTAAACGCAAGCTGGGAGATTGATCTTTTTGGGGGTCGGCGTCGCGCAGTGGAAGCTGCTGTTGCGGAATTGAAAGCAGCTGAGGCGGATGTGTTTGTTTCTCGGCTGTTGGTTGCCTCTGAAGTTGCGGATGCCTATTTTGCTTGGCTGGGCGCTCAAGAGCGGTTGCGTGTCACTCAATCAACTGTGGAATCCTATAAAGGGACACTCGCAATAACGAACGCCCGGTTTGTTGCGGGGATTGAATCACAGTTTGATGAATTGCGGGCGCAGGCAGAGCTTGATTCATCCTTGGCACTAGCGCCGCCCCTGCAGGAGGAGTTGTTCCTTCAACGCAACCGTTTGGCGGTGCTGTTAGGTACCACACCGGGGCAACTGCCGCAGCTTGCGGCAAATGCGCCAATCAACACGCGTGCTGTTCCCACAATTCCGGCAGGTTCCCTTTCGCCGGAATTGCTTCGCCGGCGCCCAGATGTGATCTCAGCCGAGCTAGCCGTTGTTGCTGCCAACGCCCGCATAGGTGAAGCGATTGCAGAATATTATCCCAAGTTCACACTGAACGGAACTCTAGGCGTGGCAAGCACGGATTCTGAAAATTTGCTACAAAGCCGCGCAGGAACGTGGTCCTTAGGGCCGGCGTTTCAGTGGCGCCTGCTGGACTTTGGTCGTGTAGATGCAGAAATTAAACGCTCAAAAGCAAGCGAGCAACTAGCACTAATTGCCTACAAGCAAACAATTATTAACTCCGTGCGTGAAGCTGAAGATTCCCTTGCAAAATTACAACAGCGCACCGCGGAACACCAACAATTACAGCGCGCCCTGCAAAGCCAAGAATTAGCACTGCAGATTGCCCAAGCTCGTTACCAATCGGGGTTAGAAGAATTCTTGTCGGTGTTAGATGCGCAACGGGCGCTCAACAACGTACAAGGTAACCTTGCACTTGCAAAACAACGCCAACTTCAAGCTTCCTCTGGCCTATACAAAGCACTGGGGGGCGGCTACTAATATTGGTGAAAAAGATGTTGTGTGCTGCATACTTAGGTTAATGTTTCCTGTTCACGCGGCGATGATTAACGTTTGTAGGTAGAAATGTATACTTTGAGAGTTGATTAAATAAATCACGAAGCAGGTTTTTTGTAAATCATTATTCTATGTTTTGAAGTTGAGCTAAATAAGTAGTTCCTGAAAATTTCAACCGCATGTAAAGGGGATAATAATTTCCATGTGTGGGTATATAAAATAAATTTCGAGATTAAAGATAGTATTGTATTACTGTTATTAACTCTTCTTAAGAACACTTCTGGCTTATAGCTACTTTCTTGCAGTACAATGCCTTTTGCTATGGTATTATCATTCAGCACACGATCCCATTTTGTACTTGCAAATGAAAATTCAAAGCCAGCAGCTTATTCGT
>DAIOTT010000001.1:40812-43674 GCA_036751885.1 Candidatus Sumerlaeota bacterium | reverse complement strand
TTTCATTATTAGGTATTCCTTCGTGATTTGCGAGAAATTCCTAGCCGTTTTTTTCATCATTCTTTACTTTAATATCTTTAATTTTTTTGGGGAGAATTTTTATAATTTTAGAATTATCATACAGCAACCCACACTGATCACACGTTGAAATTGAAATTGCATCTAAAGTAATACTAACGATCCCCAAATCGCAGTGTGTGCACTTTATTTTTATATCTTTATAGTTATTCAAATAATCTAAAATCTCCTATTCAATAATTAGCGCATGTGGATTCATTGAAAATGCAGAATGTTTCATGGTTTCTGCCTAAACATCGTGCTTGAGATAATGAGTGCGCAATCATTCATTAGACCAGCATTTGACTCTTTAATTCTGAAAGAGTAGAGGGGCTTATTCTTCTTGATCTGGTTCGCCGAAGATTAGGCCGTTGATCCAGTAGGCGACGATTGCCCATGCGGACCATACGAGTACGAAGATGAGGATTTGTTCGAACTGTTCGTATTCTAACTGACGGTAGAAGTCTTGAAAGGGGCGGTTGAAGATGAGTAGCGCGATGAGGCCGAGGGGTGGTACGCCTGCAAGTATGGGGAGTACGGCGAGCCCTAGAAGGTGTTTGATGCGTTTGCGAGACTGAGATTCCGCGGAGATTTTTTTGGGAATTTGATCGATCAGGACTTTGATTTCGCTGGATTTTGCGCAAAAGAATAAGATCGGGAGGTCGCTAGCTTGGGTGAGTTGCTTCACGGCCCGCTCATCGGTGGGGTCTTCCATGGCAACGTAGAGGTTTGCTGTATCTACTTTGTAGGGTATGGCGGTGTGCTGCACGCATAATTCGCGGGGGATTCTATCTGCTGCAAGGGGGACTAGGTTTACATCCTTCAGGCTTACAACTTCGCACTTACACTTTTTGGTAAGTACCCCGAGTTTAACGCTTTCCGTAATGGCCCCAATGTTTACAAGAATATTGCCGTAGGAGCGGCCGGTTGTATCGTACTCGCGTTTGGCGTGGGAGTACTGATCATCAGTGATTAGTTTTTCCTGCAGTAGAATATCTGCAAGGTTCTGCGCACCTGCTGGAAGAGTGGCCATTGGCTGTCCCGCTTTGAAAATCTTCTTGTTTACTATACTGTAAACCTAGAGAATACAACCTGATTATCTCAGTCAAGTGTAAACCGAGTTTCTACTTGTAGTAATAGCGGGGCAACAACTGTTGGGTGTTTGGTTGGTTTGGTGGTGTTGTTCAGTTGTGAGTTGTTTGCGGGTAGGGCTGATTGAAAATGGGGGAAAGTCAGAGGCGGATTGGGTGCATTGTTTAGTTTGTTGATCCGGCTAATGCGGCGTTGCTTCAGCCGGATTGCGGGTTTACTCGGTCAGTTGGGGAACGCCCATGTTGTCGTCCTTACCATCGTCCAAGCCTCGGTTGTCTTCGGCGTCGCGTTTAATGCGGGCTTCATCAATCAAGCGCAGAGAGCGTTTAGCAGAGGCAAGTTCAGCGGCGGCGGATTCCAGGCTTTCGCGGGGTGTTTGGCGGGAGACTTCCTGGAATGTTGTAACGCCGAGGCAGATTTTCAACCACCCGTCGGACCGCATGGTTTGCATGCCTTGGTGCACGGCAAGGGCGTGAATATCGTCCGTAGTCGCGTTTTGCAGCACAAGTTCGTTGATCTCCTCGGTAACCTTTAGGAGTTCATAGATGCCTAACCGGCCTTTGTAGCCGGTGTGGTTGCAATCCTCACAGCCGCGACCGTGGTAGAATTCAATGTCTGAGACTTCCTCGCGGGTAACGGCGAATTCCTCCAGTTCCTCATCCGTGGGAACGTAGGATTCCCGGCACATGGGGCAAATGGTTCGGATCAATCGTTGGCCAACAATGGCGCGCATGGTGGAGGTTAGCAGGAACGCCTGAATCCCCATGTCAACAAGACGTGTAATGGTGGCAGCGGCAGAGTTTGTGTGCAGCGTGCTGTACACCATGTGGCCTGTAAGCGCGGCTTGAATGGCGATTTGAGCGGTTTCTACGTCGCGAATTTCCCCCACAAGAATAACGTCAGGATCTTGCCGCAAAATACTACGCAGGCAGGCGGCGAAGGTTAGCTTTACGCGGGCGTTGATGTTTACCTGAACGATGCCGGGAAGCTCGAATTCTACGGGGTCTTCCGTGGTGATGAACTTCAGGCCGGAGTCAAATACCTCACCAATCAGGGAATACAGCGTTGTGGTTTTGCCGCAACCAGTGGGGCCTGTTACCAGCACAATGCCGTTTGGCTTGTTGGCTTCCTTCATCAGAACTTCCAGAACGTCCTGTTGGAAGCCAAGCTGGCTGATGCCAATCATCATGGTGCTTTTGTCCAGCACCCTCATCACGATTGACTCGCCGTAGACTGTGGGAACGGAGGCAACGCGGAGGTCAATTTCTTTGCCGGAAATGGAGAGCCTGATGCGGCCGTCCTGCGGGATGCGGCTTTCGGCGATGTTCATTCCTGCCATGACCTTGAGGCGGGTCACGAGGCCGATTTGAAGGGATTTTGGGGGCGAAGGAATCTCGCGAAGCACGCCATCCACCCGGTAGCGCACACGCAGTTTGCCGGAAAACGGTTCAATGTGTAAGTCCGATGCGCGTTCCTGGACGGAGCGTACTAGAAGCAAGTTAACAAGTTTAATGACCGGTGGTTCGTTGGCAAGGGTTGCAAGATCAATCTCAATGCCCGAGCCCTTTAGTGCAGTCCCCATGTCGGCGTCTTCTTCCTCGCCGATGAGGGCTTCCATGGATTCATCGCCCATGCCGTAATTGCTATCAATGGCCTCTACAATATCCTGCTCATCAATCACCACGGCTTCAATGTCGTGCTCTGGTAGAAGGA
>DAIOTT010000001.1:0-40802 GCA_036751885.1 Candidatus Sumerlaeota bacterium | reverse complement strand
TGGTAACGTCTAGGGCGTCGCATATGCCTAGGGTAAGAACGGGGCGGCCGTCGGCGCCTTGGTATTCCTTGAGGGGGAAAATGCGTTTTTCGCGGGCAATGGATGCGGGGATGAAGGAGCGTACGCGCTCGGCATTTTCTGAGCGCAAGTCGTAATCGCCAATATCACCGTAGGGAAGGCCAACTTTCTCCGTAAGACTTTGAATCAGTTGTTGCTGATCGCGCTCTTCAATATCGTAGGCATCGGGAAGGGGTTCATCGGAGTATTCGGTGCCAACGCCGCGTTTATTTACCCAGGTGCCTTGTTCATTTTTGGGGAAAACGGATTTAGGGGTAAGGCGTTTCGGCCTAGTAGCAAACTCGCCTTGGGGAACAATGCGGTTTTCCTTTTTTGCCTGATTGATGGCGGCTGCTTGATCCTCTTTGATCAGCATCTCCATGTTTCTTTTCTGGTCGTTTGTCGCCATCAGCAACTCCTCACAACAAAAACTCGGGGATTACTTGCTCAGAGTAATTCTTACTCATCCTGAAAATTAGTTTGGTACAATCGTTGACTGAATGCAAACAAGATTAGTTGCAAAGCCTACGGTTTTCCCTTTGGCTGCTCAACCTGAAATCGCGGTTTCCATTTTGCAGGGGGTGTTATTCTTGGGGGTGTTGCAGTAATTTGCCGATTGCAAGGGCTTGTTCTCTGCGGTGAAATGTCTTCAGGTTTTCTTCATCTGGTAAAGGAAACTCGCCTTTTTCAACTGTACGCAGAAAGCTGGCAAACGCCTTCAACTGGGGGCTGGTATTGGCGTGGGCGTGAACAAGGGCGCCGCCGGTTTGCTTTAGTACCTCTGCCGCGGCGCCTTGGGGCACTAGGGCGTAAATGGGCCGGCGGGCGCCTAGGTACTCGAATACCTTTTGGCTCACCATAATTTCCGCCCCGGGGCCGTGCTCCAGCACCAGCAAAAGAACATCCGCCCGTTGTTGCTCGCGGGAGCACGCTGCAAACGGGATGCTTGGGAGAATTTCCAAACAGGGGGCGGTTGTTCCGTTTGGTGTTTCCGTGAAATCAAGCAGGCCCAGCTCTTTTGCCAGGGTAGCATCCCGCTGGCTTAGGGCGCAGCGAAAGCGTACGCGCAGGCGCCGGCGCCAATAGGGGGATCGGCGGCGCAGGGCGGCGATTAACCGCAGAAATAGCCGAGGGTGCCGGCGACCAAAAAACGTTCCTGTGTAGAGAATTGTCAGGCAACCGGGGTGAAAGGGCTCGGGGAGGGAAGCATCGTTTGCAGGAAGGCCGTAGTCAGCGGGATCATAGCCGTTGAAGATCGTTTGCGCCGGCGAAAGAGCAGCATCGCGCAGGGCTTGTAAATGCCGCGTAATGGGGGGGCTTACTGTGATTAGCTCATCAGCTGTGTTTGCAACTTGGCGCTCCAAGCGGTGTTGAGCGCTGGCAAGGAACGGGTTAGCAGGGCAAAAAAAGGCGGGATTTTGCGTCCATCCGTCGCGGAAGTCTGCCACCCAATGAACACCGGTGCGTTGCTTTAGGCGCAAGCCTACAACGTGGGCGGATTGGGGGTAATTGGAGGTGTAAATGGCGGTGATTTTATGGCGTTTGATTAGGCGTTCACCCTCTGCCACGGCAAAGGGAATCCAGCCGGAGCGGTCGTCCGGCAGGAAAAAATGTTCCCGCAATCGTTGTAAGACGTTGGCCCCAAAGCCGCCGGTTTTTGCGGGTGCCGTGGCAGCATTAGGCGTGTTGGTGGGGCGTTCCACGGCGGGCTTGGATGGGGCAAACCGCTCTAGCAAGCGGTAGGGATCCCAGGATTCTGTTTGCACAACTTGTAACTGTTGCCACCAAGGCTCCTGCAAGATTGCTGCATCCCAGCCGGCACTGCGCTTTTGTTTGCACGTTAGAATAATGGGTTCAATGTTCAGCTCTGCCCAATACTGCAAATGAGAAATCAAGCGCCGAACACCCGTGGCATCGGGAGGGGAAAAATAGGCGATTACAAGAACTTTGGTGCTCATAATAGGTCGGCATAAACGGGGGATTGAAGGTAGAATTCACCATGTTCGTTGGGGATTGTTAGGAGGGGGTAGAATTCGCCTCAACCATTTATTATGCATGGGATAGGGGGATGAAAGAGGGGGAGTTGTTCTGTTTGAACTGAAACCTCAACCTGCGGGGGTTGCTCCTAGGGTTGTTAGCACGCTTAGAACCTGTTCATCTGTTATGTTGTTAACGGTTTCCATTTCGCCTAGGCGGGTGGGGAGCACGTAGCGAACGTTTCCTCGTTGGGCTTTTTTATCGACTTTAGTTCTGTCCAGCAGTTCGGTTGCGCTCATGTGGGGCGGGATTTTTGTGGGGAGCTCTAGGCGCATTAGAAGGGCTTGTAAGCGGTTGTGGCAGGTTTCATCCCATTTGGATTGGCCGCGCAGAAGGGTAAGCTTGGAGGCTGCAACCATGCCAATGGAAATGGCTTCTCCATGAACGAATTCCTGGTAATTACCCACGGCTTCAATGGCGTGGCCAATTGTATGGCCAAAGTTGAGGATTCTCCGCAGGCCGGATTCTCGTTCGTCTTGGGTTACAACGGCGGCTTTAATCTCCACGGAGCGGCGAACAATGTGTTCCCGCACGTCAAGGGCTTGGGAGTCCAGAATGCGTTCGCCGTTTGCTTCTAAATAGGCAAAGAATTCTGCGTCGTAAATCACGCCGTATTTCACAACTTCTGCCATCCCGGCCCGCAGGTGTTGGGGGCTTAGGGTTTCAAGGGTTGCAAGATCTGCCAGCACAAGCTGAGGTTGCCAGAATGCGCCCACAAGGTTTTTGCCTCGGGAAATGTTAATGCCGGTTTTGCCGCCCACGCTGGAATCCACCATGGCAAGCAACGAGGTGGGGATTTGAATAAACTCAATGCCGCGCAAGTAACTTGCGGCCACAAAGCCGGCTAAATCGCCAATCACGCCGCCGCCTAGGGCAACGATTGTGCTTTCCCGCGTGAAGTTTAGGCGGGCAAGCTCGTTCCAAAGGTTGGCAAGCACCTCGGCGCTTTTGCTGGTTTCGCCGGTGGAGACTTCAGCCAGGTGTACGTCAACACCGCAACGTTTCAGGGCTTCTTCTACACGGGTGCACCAGTTGTGGCGCAGGGCGGCGTCGTAAATAACCATCACTTTATCACCGTGTAGGGCGGCTTTCAGTTCTGCATCGCTGTTGTTCAACAGGCCGTGGGCCACATGAACGTTGTAGGAGCGTTCGGCTAAATCAACGGGCACTATATTGGGCATTTTACGGTGAATCCTTATGGGGGTTGATGCTTCAAAAAAAAGGGCGAACCAAAAAACACTCTCTGCTTTGTGGTTCGCCCGGCAATGATGGTTGTTGCTTGGTGGAATTAATTAGCCGATTCAGGCTCCGCAGGGGTGGTTGCCGATGCAGGGGGTAAGCTGCTGGCGGGCTGTTCGGTTGTTGTGCCGGGAGCAGTTCCGGCTGAGGGGATTGTAATATTCACCGGGGCGGGTGCGCCGCTTGCTGCGCCTGCTTCGGCTTCAGCGCCTTCAATAAGGGATTGAAGGTCAATGGTTTGCGTTTCACCCTCAGTACCTGGGGCGGGGGCAACAGCAGGGTTGGTTTGGGTAGGATTGATTTGCACCCTTACGGATGTTGCGCTGTAGTTGGCAATCAAGGTAAGGCCCAAGCTGAGAATGAAAAAGATTGCCATTCCGTATTGAGTAATTTTAGCGAGAGTTTTTTCCGCGTGGGTTGCGCCAATGGAATCAGAGAGCGCCGCGCCGCCGCCGCCGATGCCGCCTAAGCCGCCGCCTTTTTTGGACGGCTGAATCAGGATCATCAAAATCAGGCCAACGCATAAAACAACGTAAAGAACGCCAAGAAGAATAATAAGGATGTTGAGCATTAGTAAGGAAACCCTAAGGTAAAAGATTTGGAAAAGGCTTCAAACGGTGGGAAAACTTGGGGCGGATGTCAAGCCAAGGTAGAACGTTTAAACCGCAGAAACCGATTCACGGAGCGTTTGCTTCAAAAATGCATGCCATTCTGCCTCGGTTTTTGGCGATTTTACCTTGTAGGGCTGCTCCGCGCTGATGAAATACAGGGTGCAATCATTGATTTTTTGGTTCAGGCTTTTTTCAATCCCGTACTGGTAGAGCAAGATTTGCGGGGTGTAGGCGGCAACAAGCGCGTCATAATGACCCGCGGTGCCGTCCCAGTAGTCCGTTTTGAAGTCGATCAGGTGAATAATCGGACCGGAGCCCGTAATGTGCTGCGGAACGTGGATCAGGGCATCAATCATCCCTTGAAGAATCAAGAAGTCCTGCGGTTGCGCGGGCTGATTTGTTTGAGCTTGGGGTGTATGGGTTTGGGGGGGTGTTTGGGGTTGAAGGTGAATAGAGCCGTTTTGCGGGGCGGATTCAGTAAAGAGCTGGGCGGGAACGGCCGCTGTAAATGCAAGTTCGCGCTGAACGTAGGTGGGGTACTTGAGCATCAAACGGCCAATTTCCATTTCCATGAAGAACGCTTCAAGGGCCGGAAACCAAAGGGCTTTTTTTTCTTCCGGCTGAAAGAAGCCGTTCTGCTGAAGGCGTTCCCACTCTTGCTGTAATGTTGCGCCCTTGGCAAGGGCCCCTAAATCTAGCAAGGCAAGAAAGCGGTGCACAATTTTCCCTTTTTCCGAGCCGGAAAGGCGTTTCGCTTTAAGGCGTTCGGGCTCGCGGGCGAAGGGCGGAATCCATTGATTGTTTGCTGAGCGGGCTTTGGCGAAAGCGGATTGAGCTGTTGTTTGTGAAGTTGCTTTTGCTTTTACTTGTGAAGATTGTGGTGAAGTGGTTAGTTGGGGTGCTGATGGTTCAAGATTGGTTGATTGGTGCGCAATGGTTGCGGGCGGCAAATACATGTGGTGTAACGTTTCACGCTCGCGTTTTGCCTCGGTTGCGGAAATCTTGGCTCTCAGCAGGGGTGGTTTTGGGCGGTTTTCCCATTCTACAAGCTGCCGTAATTCTTGGGTAAATGCCGGAATAAGCGGGGTGGTTTCTTCAGCGGTTTTTTCTGTTTTGGTTTCAGGTAATTGCTCTGAAAGGAATTTCCATTCTGCGGTAAATCCGCTCTTACTTTGGGTGCTGCGTTGTACCTCTGGGGTAAGTTGTTGAAACTCTGGGGTGTTGCCAATGCCGAGCAAAACCCAATCTAAAAAGCAGTTCGCTTTTTCTGTTTGTTCGCGCAATTCTTGGGGAGCCGTTGGGGTGAAGGGGGCTTTTTTTTCCAGCTTTTCCTGCCACTTGGTTTTTACACCTGTCAGGATTAAGCGCTCCTCGGCCCGTGTCATGGCAACGTACAACAGGCGTAGTTCTTCTGAAAGGAAGCGGGTTTTAATTTGATTTTTCAGGGGTTGATGAAGAGGGATTTTTCCGTCTTGCGGTGCGCCGTCATCATTTACGGAAAGGCGTATTCCCACCCCTGCACTGCGATCCATCAACAGCCTGCTGCTGAGGCTTTGCAGGTTAAACTTTTTCCCTAGGAAGGGGCAAATCACCACGGGGAATTCTAGGCCCTTGCTTTTGTGCATGGTCATCAGGTGAACGGCGTTTGAATCGGTTGTAACAACGGGGGGCTTGCCGAGTTCTTTCTCTTCTTCCAGCAGGCTTTCCAAAAATTCCAGAAACCCTGCCAATCCCCTGCGGGAGAACTTATCGTACTGGGCTGCACGTACTTGGAAATACTGCAGGTTGCGAACTCGCTGTTCGCCGTTGCTCATGGCGGCGTAACATTCTACCAGGCTGCCCTCGCGGTAGAGGCGGTTAATGAAGTCCGAAACGCTTTCCTGAATGGAGGTGCGTTGCCAATGGGTAAGCGTATTGATTGCCCGTAGTGCACGGGGTTGAATGCTTGCTTGGGGTGCACTGGGGGCAAGCGTTGCCGCTTGGCGAAGGTTGTTGGCCAAGCGCCCTTTGTGATTGACTAATCGTAGTTGCACTAATTCATCGGCAGTCCACCCAAACATGGGCCCGCGCAACAGGCCAATCAGTTCAGTGTCCCTGTAGGGTGAATTAATGGCGTGCAGTAAGCACAACAAGTCGTTCACTTCTTGCTGGGCAAAAAAGCCGATTGCCTCTTGCGTTTGAAAGGGAATGCCCGCACGGCGAAGTTCACTCACCAATTTGGCGGCGTAGCCTCGGCCCGAGCGCAGTAAAAGGGCAATCTCCCCGAAGGGTCTGTTCAGGTTTGCAATCAGCCCCGCAACGTGGCGTGCTTCCTTGCCCGCTTGATCTAAATCCGCTTCAAGGGTTCCTTCATTCAGCGGTGAAAAATCGTCTGTGTCCCCTTCGTCTGGTTCGCCTGAATCGCCTGAATTGTTTGAGTCGTCCGCGTCTTCATCAGCGGATGAGGAATCATACAGCACCACCACCTCCAGAGTGGGTGAGTGAAGAGCTTCAGGCTCCGGCTGACCGGGGACGAATGCGTGGGTTTCGTTGAATTCTATTCCACCGATTTTAGTGCTGAATAGGCGCTGAAAAATAGCGTTTAAATTTCTGAGCAAAGGCGGAATTGACCGAAAGTTTTGAACTAAATCCAGCCGTGCACCGGGGTGCCCATGGGCGTGCGGCGTAAAGGGTTTGTAGGCCTGCAGCCGATCAAGAAACTGTTGAGGATCCGCTTGGCGAAAACCGTAGATGGATTGCTTTACATCGCCAACGGCGAACAAGTTTCCCGGCGCTTCAGGCTGCGGCGTGCAGGGTTGCGCAATCATCTCCAGCAGTTTCCCTTGAAGCCCGCTGATGTCTTGAAATTCATCCACAAAAACGTGCTGATACGTGTTGCGCAGTTGGTTTGAAACCGCAGGATTTTCCTGAAGAAGTTGCAAGGTAAGGCGTTCCAAGTGGTTGAAGGTAAGCCTGTTGCTTTGCTGACACACGGCTTGAAATTGGTTGCTGATTTCTTGCCCTAAGGTTTGCAGCATGGTTTGAAGCGGAGCTAAGTGGCTGGCGGTTTGCAGGCGAACGGCTTCTAATGAAACGTCCTGTTTATTCGTCAGCTCATTCAGCTTACCATAACAATCACGGATGTGAACTGCTCGGTTAATAAGGTCAAAATCACTCGGAGTTTTAGCATGGCGCTCCTGTGGTTTATTGGGTGGTTTTAGGCAACGCAAATCACGAACAACTCCATCGTTGTTGATTGTTGTTTTTACGTGATGAACCTCAGGAATGAGCTGCTGGATTTTATCGAAATAATTCCCCATGCTGTTGGAAAGCTCGGCTCGGTGCAGGCCGTTGCCAGGAGTGGCAAGGAGTGATTCAAACTCCTCAAGCGTGGGGATTACTTCATCAAGTAAACACCGAACCGCTTGTGTCTCTAAAAGGGGAATCGATTCATCCGCTGCTTCAACATAGGGTGCCATGCTTGTGAGGATAAACTCATCGGGGTTTGAAAGGGCTTCTAAAAAATAATGAGTGGAGCGGATTTCCTGCTTCAGCTTTGTAAGGCCGGCGGAAAGGCTAATCCCTTGCAAAAGGGCCTTAAGCTGGGCGTGTCCCTCTGTGGTAGCGGCAAGCTCCTCCAGCCGCGTTTCCAGAAGTTCATTGCGCAGTATATGGGATTCTTCCTCGTTCAGGATTTCAAAATCTGGTGCTAAGCCTATCAGGCTGCCGTATTGGCGCAGCAGTGTAATGCAGAAACTATGGAGGGTTGAGATTGTGGCGCGCGGCAGGAGGGAAAGCTCGCTTCGCAAGTGGCGTAATCGGTCGGTATCTTGGTGGGTGGTTTGGGCAAATTCCACTCGTTCGCGCAGGCCCTTGGCAAGGCGTTCTTTCATCTCGCGGGCGGCGGCGTTCGTGAAGGTTACAACAACAATTTGCTGCAAGCTTGCCGGCCGCTGGTGGGGATCAGGGTCGTTCGGCTCGCGGTCCAACAGGGTAAGCAAGCGTTCTATTAGGCTGGCGGTTTTTCCCGTTCCGGCGCCGGCGTTTACAAGCAACGTTTGGGTGCCTGCGTGAATCACGAACGCTTGTTCTTCAGTCCATTGTCGCTTTGCCATTCAAGTGTACTCCTACTTAAATCGTGTCATGAATTAAGCAGGAGCACAATAGTGTTGATTAGGCCTCTGGTTAATTTTTACGGTTTGGTTTTCAGGGCTTTTTGGCGCTCTGTTCTCCAATGGCCAAGGGTTGCTTGCCAGGGGCCTTGAGGTTGCAACTCTTCAGTTGGTGCGTGAAGCTCCACATAGGGGAGGGGTTGTTCCATTTTGGGGGCTTCAGGGGAACCCGTGACCGTGGGGCACCAAGTTCCCGGGCACAGCACAATTGGCCCTCTGGGGGTGGGCTGTTGAATGCTGGGAATGCGGGAATGGCCGTGAGCCAGAAACTTCACGGTGTGGGGCGCTTGGGTTGGGCGCGTGCTTTTGCGGCGCACACTGAGAATACCTTGGTGGAAGCTGTGGGCCTCGCGATCTGCCAAGGATTGCCAATCCACCGGTTCGCCGTTCAGCCAAGGAGCAATGGTGCGGCTCATGGCGGAACGCTTGCGCAAAAGGCGTTGAATCAATTCCGCGTAGAAGCGCTGTTGGGGGCCTTCAAGCAACACGTTCAACCAGCGCATTAATTCGCCGAAGGATTCAACTTTATCCAGCCAAGGGAAGCGGGGCTCCAGGCGCCGACCCAACTCTTGCACCAACTGAGCGGCGCTGCACTGGGCATTCCATTTTGTGAGGTCGCGGGTTCGGCAAAAGGGGTTCCAGCGGCCGCCGTGTTCGGCGTAAAGGCCCGCTTCATTTTGGGTGAAGTAATGCGTCCATCGGCCTTGGGTGTGCAGGTTGAGCTGCGGAAAAATCTCCATCAGGCGTTCCCAAGCGGAGGGCTCCACAAGGGCCTGATCCCTGCTGCCGATGACAAGGGAAACCTCGCCGCCGGCGGCCATCCATTCGCGAATGGCAACGGTAAACTCAAGGTGAACACTCAGGATTCGCGTAAGGCAATCCGCCGGTGCTTCACGGCGCTGGCGCGTTTGCCAAAAGTCAAACGTATTGCCCAGCAGCACCAGGGTTGGCAAAACGCCCTTGGTTGCCGCTGAGGCCAACTTCCAGCGCACAAACTCCAGAAATAAACGGTCTAACCGGGCGGTTGCTTCCACCCGTAAATGAGCCTCAGGCCCGTGCAGGGCTGAGCCCCAATCTAAAAAATCCTCCCGCTCATCTGCGGTACCTAATCGTAAGTCTGCAACAAACACAAACATCGGAAACTCCATTCTTTGAAATCATTGAAATATCTGTGGGTGCAGCAGGTGGAATGACCGTTCAGTCCCGGTGCTTCGCCCATCAGGTTGAATGAAGCTTGCCCAAGAATTCCGCGGTTGTTCTGCGAATGAAGAATGATTTGCTAATGAAGTCTGAACCCGATGGATCTTCTTTAATCCGAAGGATTGAAGCAGCGCAAAAACAGGTTGATTGATTTGCGATTGATTCCGAATTGAACTGGCTGATGGTTGGTTTTTCATTATGGGTTGCAGTTTTTTTGATTATCCTTTGAGTGGCTTTAAGTCGGAAGCTTAGCAGATTGCCAAGGGCGACTAAAAACAAAATAGCAACCAAAGCAGTTTTGCTGAGGTTGCTATAGGATTCTCGTTTTTTTAGGCCGAAAAGGTCAGGCAGTTAGCATCGGTTTGATGAGTTATTCGTTTGCCGCTTCGGCCTCAGAGTCTTCGGGTTCGCCGTTGGGATCAATCCAGCCGGCGGCTTTTTTCACGGCAGCTTCAACTTGGTCCAATAGATCGGGCGTTTCATTTAGGAATTGCCGTGCTTTTTCACGGCCTTGGCCTAGGCGTTCGCCTTTGTAGGAAATCCAGGCGCCGCTTTTTTCAATCACGTTTAGCTCCACGCCTAAGTCCAGAATATCGCCGATGCGGCTAATGCCTTCACCGAAGAGGATGTCAAACTCCGCCTCGCGGAATGGGGCGCCTACTTTGTTTTTCACTACGCGGGCGCGCACGCGGTTGCCCACGTTATCGGCTCCGTCTTTTACGGCGCCAATGCGGCGAACGTCCACGCGTACGGAACAATAGAATTTCAGGGCCCGTCCGCCGGGAGTTGTTTCCGGGCTTCCGAACATGACACCGATTTTCTCGCGGATTTGGTTGATGAAAATGACACAGGTTTTCGTTTGGTTCATAATGGCTGTAAGCTTGCGCAATGCTTGGCTCATCAGTCGGGCTTGCAAGCCAACGTGAGAATCGCCAATTTCCCCTTCAAGCTCCGCCCGGGGGAGAAGGGCTGCCACGGAGTCCACCACAATAATATCCACGGCGTTGGTGCGTACCAGTGTATCAACAATATCCAAGGCTTGCTCGCCGTAGTCCGGCTGGCTGATGAGGAGTTGATCCATATCAACCCCAAGGTTTTTGGTGTAGATTGGGTCCAAGGCGTGCTCCACATCAATGAAAGCTGCCATGCCCCCCATTTTTTGGGCGTTGGCAATGACGTGGAGTGCGAGGGTTGTTTTGCCGGAGCTTTCTGGGCCAAAGATTTCCACCACACGGCCCCTTGGTAGGCCCCAGCAGCCTAGGGCTCGGTCTAAGGAGATGGAACCCGTGGGAATGGTTCTAATCCCGTGGGTATCGGGTGAATCACCAAAGCGGCGAATCGAGCCTTCGCCGTAGTTCTTTTTAATTTGTGAAATCGCCAGTTCCACTGCTTTTGCATTTTCATCTCCGGCAGCGATTGTTTTTGTGATTGTGCGCTTGGCCATTTTTGTTAATCCTTATGAACAATTCCGCCAGTACTGCTCGGCAACGGTTCTGATTGCCGCACCTTTGGTGAAGTTTCCTGAAATCCCATGAAGCCTTCAGTCCCGTACCGGGGTTAGATTCAACCGTCTTCATCGGTTCTGGTGACTGTGTCAAGACATAAGGCGAATAAAAAGCGAATAATCATGAAGAGTCCTTTTAATTCATCCGATTCTACTCCCCCCGTTTTTCACGCTCCCAATACACCAAGCGCAGGTGGTTCTGGAGCGCACGGCAAGCCGCGGCTGCAAAAGCAACCCCGCAGCAAAGTCATCCTCATCGGCGCTGGCCCCGGGGATCCGGAGTTCTTAACCCTGCGCGCCTACAACCGCCTGCAAACCGCTGATGTGGTGCTGCACGATGCCCTGCTCACGGATTCCTTGTTGGAGCTTATTCCGGCCAAGGCAGAGAAGGTTTACGTGGGTAAGCGCGGCGGCTTTAAGCATGCCTCGCAGGCGGAGATTAACGAGCTGTTAGTGCAAAAAGCCCAAGGGGGTAAAATCGTAGTACGCCTCAAGGGTGGGGATCCGTACATATACGGCCGCGGGGCTGAGGAAGCGCAATACTGCCTGGATCACGGGCTGGAGGTGGAGGTCATTCCCGGGCTAAGCTCGGCTCTCTCCGTGCCAGCGTTGGCGGGCATTCCGGTTCTACACCGCGAGCTTGCGGGTACCGTGATGATTCTGCATGGCCGGTTGTTGCCCCCTTCAGAGGAAGAGCTTTCAAAAGTAGCAACGTTGGATGAAAGCGAACCAGTTAGCCCTAAGCCAATCATCATTAAAACGCACAAAACCCCTGTTAAAGAAAAGTGCCCTGATACACGTAAATCTGTGAATTGGCGGGCAATTGCCCAAGCGGCTGATACGCTTGTATTCCTGATGTTTTTGGACAACAGCGAAGCCATTCAGCAGGGCTTGCTTTACGGGGGGCGTTCACCGAAGCAGCTTGTAGCGGGCATTCGCTGGGGTGCAACGGCGCAGCAATTCACAGTAACCTCCACGATTGAAAACTTTGTGCAGGACTTTCAGGCCGCCAGCTTGGGCTCGCCCTCCGTCATGGTTGTGGGGGATGTTGTTCAGTTTGCCGAGCGGTTGAACTTCTACGAAAAACGCCCCTTAGTAGGCGCGCAAATTGTCTTCACCTTCCGCCCCCAGGAAAAAGGGTTGTACCGGGAGAGTTTGGAAGAGTTGGGCGCCACATTTCGGCAAATACCCGTGCTGGATGTTCCTAAGTTGGCACAATCACCCGATCAGCAACGGCACCTTGCCCAGGAAATGCAGCACGTAACGCACTTTCTAATCACCAAACCTGAATTAGCCGAGGTATTTGAAACTGCCTTGGAACGAAGCGGCTTTAATGCAGAACACCTTCTGCGAACCACCCCCATTATTTGCCCCACGCCTGCCGTGGAAAAACTTGTGCTGGAGTGCGGCCTTACAGCAATTCGGTTGCCGTTGCCGGTAAATCAAGCCGCGCTGGAACACGCCTTGGGCCAAAGCCTTGCGGACGTGCGCTTGATTGTGCTTGAAGGTGCTGATGAATGGAACGACTTAACCGAGGAGCTTGATGCCCTTGGCGTTCACCAAACAACGCTCCCGCTGAAGGCTTTTGATGTTGAAGGTGAATCCCTGATCAAAGTGGAAAATGCCCTGCAAACCCGTAGCGGGCGCACGGTGCTTGTGTGGGAAAGCGAAGCGGCGGTTCGCGCGGTGCTCAACCATTTTGGCTCGGCTGCCCGCCTAGCCCTAAAGCCGGTGATTCACCTGTGTTTGCAGCCCGGTTGCTTGGAAACCCTGCAGCATAATGAAATGCCCTTTGTGGCCGAGCTGCGCTCGTTGCAGGCTGAATCCGTTGTGCAGGCGCTGGATTGTTTCCGGCCGTTGAACGAGTTTCCTGCTGATGCTACCAGCTTTCCCGGTTAATCTTAATTCACACCCCCCTTTGACGTTTTGGTTGCCTGAAGCAACCGTTTGTCCCATCGTTAACAGATATATAATCTTTCACAACCCACGAAATCACCATGAGCCCAGCCCAAACAACCACACCCTTTCAATCGCCCTCCGCCATTTCCCCTGAAGCGTGGAAACTTATAATTCCCCTTTTGTTGATTAGCTTAGTACTGAGCTTTTTGTTTTGGCAAACATCCGTTCTGGTGTTTGTGTTGGCACTTTTGCTGATGGTTTGTTTTCGTAATCCCAACCGGAGCATCGTCAAAAATCCCCGGGTGTTGCTTTCCCCGGCGGATTGCACGTTGGCAGAGGTTCATGTGCAAAAGAACGACCGATTTGCCAGCGGGCAAGCTCGTTGTTTGCGGTTGAAAGTGGGCTTAGCGCAAGTGGCGGTGCAGCGCGCCCCGTTCGATTGTTCCGTGGAAGACCTAGAGCGCCCCAAATCCCGCCGCCGCCGTTCGGTCATTATTTGGCTGAAAAGCGATCAAGGCCAACGCGTTGGTTTACAATTTGTGCCTGCAGGGCCTTTCTCAAAGGTGTTTTGCCCTGTAAAGATTGGCGACCGGTTTACTCAGGGGCAACACATGGGGATTGTTCCCTTTGGCGCCCGAGTTAATGTTTATCTGGATGCTCAACTTGATCTCAACCTTGACTTTGGCTCACGCCTTGTGGCTGGTCAAACACCCTTAGCCTCGCTTTACAGGGCCTGAGCTGAATTTAATCTCAACAGAATTGAATCCCCCGCGTGACGTCACCCTACGATAATTCAAAGTCCAAGCCTTCAACGCCCTATTCATCGGCTAAAAAACCCGCCGATGTAACACCCTATCGTTCCAGTGAGAAAAGGGAAAAACCAGCGGCAAGCCCCTACCCTAAGATTACGGTGGAAAAACCCGCCGCAGCAACGCCCTACACAAAAGCAAAACCCGAGCAGCGGGAGCAGCGGCCAGCTGAAAGGCCGTCTCAGGGGTCAACACCGGGGGGAACAGCGTCCGTTTACAAAATAACCAAAACTGCAGAATCCGCTGGTTCGCCCGGCGGAAATAAGTCTAGTTCACCGTACGGAACAAGTTTTCGCAAAAAGCCCGTGAAAACGCAAAAGCGCGAGCCCAACCCCTCTCGGGATCTTGCCCTTAGGCTGTTGTTTGAAGCCTCAAAACCCACGGCTCCCGGGTTGGATCATTTTTTGGCGCAAGCGGCGGAAAAAAAAGTTGCCGAAGCAGATATTCGCCTTGCTCGCCTGCTTGCCTGTGGGGTGCTGCAAAAGCAAAACGCCTTAAAACGACTGCTGGATTCATTTCTAGAGGAACCCTTGAAGGATAAACCCGCCATTGAGCTAAGTCTGCTATTGGGTTTTGAACAGTTGCTTTTCACCGAGCGCATTCCCGCCCATGCGATTGTAGATGAAACCGTGCGCTTGGTGGATTCACAATCCAAAGGCACCGGGTTTCGGGGCTTGGCTAACGCCGTGATGCGGCGCGCAACGGAACAAGTGGAGGAGCTGCGCAAGCGCTTTGAGAGCTTCCCGTGGACGGATCGCTACGCAGTGCCCGAAGCCCTTGCTGAACTCACAGAACCAGTTTTTACAGACGAAGGGGAACACGAAGCCTTTTGGCGCGCGAATAACGAGCGGGCCCCCTTGTGCCTGCGCCTTAGAAACGGCGTGGAGGCGGAAAAAGCCCTACTGCTGCTTCAAGAACAATGCCCCCATTTGCCGTGGGCTGAAATACCCGAATGCCGTTTTCAATACCCTGAGGGCCTAATCTTTCCCGCAAGTTTTGGCTCAATCGTGAGTTCTGAAATTTTTCAAAACGGCACCCTCACTGTGGAAGACCGCGGCGCACAAATTGCCGCCACAATCGCCGCTCCTGATCCTGAACACCACCGGTTGCTAGATTTTTGCGCCTCACCCGGCGGCAAAACCTCCCACTGGGCAGATTTACTCCCCGAAGCTAGCATTACCGCCACGGATGTTGCCGAATCTAAAATTCGCCGCATGAACGAAACGCTAAAACGCCTCAAGCTTTCAGAACGGGTTCGCACTCTTTTGGTGGACGACTTGTTGACGCAAATCCCCGAGGGCTTTTTCGATGCCATCTTAGTCGATGCCCCCTGCTCCGGCCTTGGTACAATCCGTCGCCACCCGGAAATCCGCCTGCGGCGCTCTATTACCTCCATCCTATCCCTGCAAAATACGCAGTTGGAAATTCTAAATAAAGCCTACACCCTCCTCAAGCCCGGCGGCATTCTTTCCTACGTGGTCTGCACCCTCAGTAACCAAGAGACGGTGGAAGTCGCTGCGAAAATCCAAGAGCAACACCCGGATTTAGTCTGCGCCGATGCTTCCCCTTTTGCCTTAGACTTTGCCGATGCTTACCGGTTGCCGGGAACTCCGTATTTCCGCACAACCCCCCACCAGCATGGGTGCGACGGCTTTTTTGTGGCCCGTTGGCGGAAGCAAAGCTAACTGTAACACAGATAAGGGTGTTTTCTTCTGACGCGATAACAGGATTACTAACATTTCGCGCGGCATAAAATTGCACCGGTGGAATCAATTGATCAAGTCATGATGGGACCGCCATTGCACCGCATCCCAGAATCGGCATGGATTCCTGTATATGCGGAGGAAAACAGGTTACGTATTCCTTCTTTTTTCTTGCAATGCTAGAGTATAAGTCTTTATAAAGCCTTTCATAAGATCCCTTGGAGGGAATTATGAGTACCGCTTTTTTTTCTGAACGATGCTTGCAGCTAACGCTTATTTTTATCTTATCCTTTGCGGCTTTATTGCCCGCCCAAGAGCTCGCAATTGAATGGCACACGGATTACGAAAAAGGCAAGCAAGCTATGCTTTGGGAAAACAAGCCCGGCATGGTTTATTTCTACACCCGCACGGCGTACCCCGCCTATGAAATGCAGGAGAAAACTTTTAAAGATCAGGATGTTCTCGAGAGCCTGAATAACTTTGTCAGCATCGCTATTGATGCCAGTATTCAAACGGAATTGGCGCAATCGTTGGGTGTATACCGCATTCCCACCGTGATGTTCTTAGATTCCGCCGGGCGTGAAATCGACCGAATGGTGGGGTTTCAATCCCCTTTTGACTTTAATGCCCACAGCACCCGAACGCAGGTTGCGGTCAAAAAATTTCGGGGCTTCGGCAATAACGATCGACTCAGCTTCTTTGATACAACGGCCGTGGATATTCGCGAGCAGCGCGAGAATACTAACCCCTTTACGTTGCATTACCCCGATCCGGAAAAAAAACTGACCGGCCTTTACCTCGTCGGCGACTTCAATAACTGGCGGCCTCGGGAAATCCCAATGGCATACCAAGAGGGCACTTGGTACGTGAACATCTTTCTGGAAACAAACCGCATCTACGAGTATAAATTCCTCTCTGAAGCGGATGAATACTTTGAGGATCCCTACAACCCGTACAAAAGAATGAGCGGCATTGGAACGCTCAACAATGTAATGGTCAGCGGGAATGCCCGCACCAATCCAATTATCTCCAACGATGGGATTTTGTTTGTATACTATAACCCGGTTGCCAAAAAAGTTGAAGTTGCCGGCGATTTTAACCAATGGGTTCCTACCCCGTTGTACCAAAACCCCAACGATAAAAACTTCTGGGGCGGGAAGTTCAGGCTTGGGCGCGGCTATTATACCTATAAACTGATTGTAGACGGCGAGTGGGCGAACGATCCGGAGAATTACAATATTGTTCCAGAGGCTGATACAGGGTACACGAATAATGCGTTTTCTGTCCCCTGATTCCGTGTGCGGCCCCTGCAATAGGTAAAATAACCACGCGCATCGGCTTCAAAAGCAATCAAAAGCCCTTTTCCGCTGGACACTGAGTGCCCACCGTCTTTTCCTATCCGCCGATGAATTTTTATCTCATCTGTGTGCGCCAACTACGAAAGCGGTTGGCGTAAAGCAATGCGTTCCGCGCATTTTGAACTAGAGAACTTGGAGAACACTGTATGAACGTCTGTGTCATTGGAACCGGCTATGTTGGCCTAGTAACGGGAGCCGTCTTTTCAGACTTAGGAAATGATGTGATCTGCGTGGACAATAACGCCGAAAAAGTTGAGATGTTGAAGAAAAACATCATGCCGATCTACGAGCCCGGCCTGGAAGAAATGGTCCGCAAAAATCAGCATGATGGTCGCATCACCTTTACCACAGATACCGTTGCCGCTGTGCAAGCCTCCAAGGTTGTATTCATCGCTGTAGGAACGCCGCCTGCCGCGGATGGATCTACGGATTTATCCTACGTAGCAGCCGTTGCTAAGGAAATCGCCTTGGCAATAAACGATTACAAAATCATCGTCAACAAATCCACAGTTCCCGTTGGTACTGGGCTTTTCACTAAGGGCATAATTGAAGAGCACAAAAAGAACGATGTTCCGTTTGATGTTGTCTCAAACCCTGAGTTTCTAAAAGAAGGCAGCGCCATTACCGATAGCTTCATGCCAGACCGTATAGTGATCGGCGCGCCCACCCAAAACGTTGCCATGTCCTTGCTGGAGCTTTACGCCCCCTTGGAGCGCCCTATGTTGATTACCGATGTTGCGAGTGCGGAACTCATCAAATACGCCAGCAATGCCTTTCTTGCCACTAAAATCTCCTTCATCAACGCAATCGCCAACATCTGTGAAAAAACCGGGGCCGACGTTAGCCTTGTGGCCAAGGGCATGGGCTTTGATCACCGCATCGGTAAGGAATTCCTGATGGCAGGCCTTGGGTACGGCGGCAGCTGTTTCCCCAAGGATGTTGATTCCCTGAATCACAAAGCAAAAGCCTTGGGCGAAGATACATTCATCCTAGATGCCGTCGGCAAAGTGAACCAAAACCGCACGCCCCGCTTTATCAATCGCATCCTGGAAAAACTCGGTCATTTGGAGGGCAAACGGGTCGGCATCTTGGGCCTTGCGTTCAAGCCCAACACCGATGACATGCGTGAAGCCAAATCCGTTGAGGTAATCCACGCTCTCATCGCGGCGGGGTTAAAAGAAGTTGTTGCTTACGATCCCATTTCCATGGAAAAGGCAAAAACAACGGCAGAACCACCGTTGCCAAGTTTTATTGAATACGTTGATAACGCCTACGATTGTGCCAAAGGTGTTGATGCGCTTGTAGTGATGACCGAGTGGAACGAGTTTAAGCTTTTGAACCTGGAGAAAATCGGCAAATCCATGAAACAACAAATCGTGTTTGATGGGCGGAACATCTACAAACCGGAGCAAATGGAACGCCTCGGGTTCGATTACTTCAGCATCGGCCGGCCGGACGTATTGGGCTCAAAAAAAGCCTAATCCGTTCTCACAAGAATCAACAATCCCCCTTTAGGAGAACACAAACGATGAAATCAATCAGCGCTATACTTCTGGGGGGGTGCCTAGCGGCTACAACCCTAACAGGCTGCAGCAGCAAAGGCCCCGGCAATGCGATCGACGTTAAACCCCTAGGGGACCACGCGGAGGTGTTTGTGCGCGCACTTTCTACCGCTCCCGAATACCAAGAAAAACTCGGCAACCTGATGACCGTGGAGCTCATCGGCTCCTCAGATTCACAGCAGAAATTTAACTTCACCAACACAACAATCCGCCGTGAAAGCCGCCAATTCCGCCTCCACGGCACCGAGGGAACAATCGACGTAGAATTATCCCTCACCGCCAAAAACAACCGCCCCTGGGTTGTGGAGGACATGAAAATAACAGAGCCTGATGTGTAGTCGTTTTGTTCATGATATTGAAACACTAAAACCAACACCATTGCAAATCATCGCATTGATTCAATGCTCTTCCGGAAGAATTGCCTAAACATCGTGCAGATAATTAAGTCTGTTTTAACGTGATAGCTCTACTTGAGTGAATCCCAAAATCGCTAAACCATAAGCTCTCGCTCAACATCTTATCGGCTATCATTTAAAACGCAACGACGCCGGGAAGCTGAGACGCTGAGATTGGGATGCTTTATTGAGCTTAGTTTTTTTGGGAATAATGAATTTATAGTACAAGGATTTTCACTTTTCGTAATAACGTGTAAATACAGATGGTTATAGTATACCTTCTCCCTCCCAGCGTCCCTGAGCCTTTGCGGCTCCGCGTTGAATTTTATCCGACTAGGAATCTAGGCTTTTAGTTTAACCAAAGCGGCGGGGACGCAGAGGCGCATGGAGTAGGAAGTTTGATTGAGCGATAATTTACTCAAGAGCTAGATTCGTTACTAGCAACTCTTTCCAAGTCTTTGTTTATGCCACAATCGGTATTGCCGGGGAGATTCAACTCTCAACTTTGCAATAATTATTTTTGATGATCATCGTAGTTGTCGCATTTTTGCTATTGCTTCAGTGTTGAGAAAGTCTCCGTAGGCAAGGCTACAAGTTGTACGCACAGTTCATCTTGTAAAAGCCGCGCAATGTTGGAGGAACCGGTGTACCCGTTTACCAAGATTGAAAAGGTTCGCCACTTGCCCTCTGGGGTTTTGGCGTACCCCGAAAGGCAGGAGACGCCGGACATTGTTCCGGTTTTGGCGTGTATTGCGGCCCCTTGCGGTAGGGTTTTCATGCGGTTTCTCAGGGTGCCATCAACACCCGCAATGGGGAGGGATTCTAAGTAGGTTTTTGCGTTGGGGCCTTTTGCCATGTGTTGTAAAAGCTGGGTTGTGCCGGCAGGGGTTATCAGGTTGTAGCGCGTAAGGCCCGAGCCATCTTGCAGGCGAAAGCTCTCTTTTTGCAGGCCTACGGTTTCCTCAAGCCAAGTGGCTAAGGCTGCGGAGCCGTTGCGCCAGTTTGCAGGCTTTGCGCCGGTTGGCCCCGCTAGGTGGTGCAGCAAAACTTCGCCAATGGCATTCTCGCTGGGCTTGTTGAACAACGTAAGAATTTCGCTCATGGGCTTGGATTGTACGGAGCAGAGTTGCGTGCCTTGTTGGGGGACTTTTGCCACAACAATGGGTTGGGTACTAGGTTGAGTCCCTGTGCTACCCGAATCGCCGGCTTGTGTGAATTCAATCCCTTGCTCCAAAAGCATCGAATAGAATGCATGTCCAATCCAGGGGGCAGGATCGTAGACGGCCAAGGTGGTTTCTGCCCGGCCGGATTCGGGGAGTTCTGATCCCGTTACGGTAAAGGTTGGGTGAAAGGGTTTTCGGTTAATCCGCACGGGGCCGAAACCCCCTAGGAATTCTACCACTGGGTATTGTGTTTCAGGGAATAACCGCGCGCTCAGTTGCCCGTTCTGGGTTTGGCTTACGGTGATTCGTGTTGTGTTGTAATTTAGCATCAAGGGGCTAATGCTCATGCTGTACGTATCGGGGTTGTCATCCCACATCCAGCCGGGCCCTTTTAGGGGAGAATTAAAGAGTGACACGTCAACAATTAGATTGCCGTGAATGACGTTTACTTTTTCGCTAACCTGTGCGGCTAAGGCTTTCAATGAATCGGTAAAGAGTGTTGGGTCGCCACCGCCGTGCAAAATAAGGGAGCCTGTAAGCGTTCCGTCTTCCAGCGTTCCGTCGTGGTGTACTGTTGTTTGAAATGTGTGGTCGGGCCCAAACACATCCAATGCTGCGGCAGAGCTGAATAGCTTAGCGTTTGAAGCGGGTGTAAAGAGCTTGTTCGTGTATTGAGAAAATAACTCCTCGCCGGTTGTTGTATCCAAGATTGAAATGCCAACAAAGCTCACCGCTTCGTAGTCTGGTTTTTCAAGTACCGACGTGATTCGTTGTTGCAGAGTTTCTGCTTGGGCGGAAAGTGCAAAGGGCAATACGGCTAAGATGATTGGGGCCGCAGAGTGAAGGAAAGATTTCATGCGTGGTATACTTTCAAAGTGGGGTAGAGGGCGGTTCAAGCGGAAGGGGTGTTTACATGAACTGAATTGCATCACAACTTCGCACAGGGGTAAAGTATTTAAGAACTGTTTTCAACACAGGTAGAATCATCTGTTCTTTCTCACGGAGGGAAAGATTGAAACCTCCTGCTTGGGGCTTTCGGTTTGGGAAGATGATTGGCTGGGAGCAATCCACCGCATCAATGCCGTGAAGCAGTAGTAGGATGGATTTTTTTTGCGCTGCGTGTTGGGCTATTGCGTCGCAAACTCGCTGGGGACCCAAGGCAAAGATTGCAGAGGCTGTAAGGGGGAACCGGAAGGGGGTAATCACGCTTACAGGGAACTCCCAAAGCGGCGGTATATTAGAAGTTGTAAGATCAGTGTCCCTGTTGGCGGCACGCAAGATTGATTCTGGCTTCGGGATGTACGGTTGTTGAGGTGCAACCGCGTAGCGTAACTGGCCAAACTGACGTTTGCGGAGGTTGATGTGCCGTGCCATAAGCGCATCAGCAACGCGCAACGCGGGGGTAAGGTATGTTGGCAGAAGAGAGGCATCGTACCTGTAGCCTAGGGTACGCAGCGTAGAAAGAACCCGTTCGTCTACATCATACCCCGGTGCGCGAAAGCCCGTGGGTACTGGCACTCCGCAGCGGCAAATCAGCTCATGGGCAAGTTGAATTTCCTCCACCAAGCGAACGGGTGAAAGGCGTGTTATCCCTAATTTGTGAGTGTGTGAATGGTTGGCAATTTCAAAGCCTTGCTGGTGTAGGGTGCGCAGCTGGTTTTGCTTGGAGCGGATGAATAAATCTCGCCCCACCACAAAGAAGCTTGCAGGTAAACCCAGCTGCTGAAACCAACACGCCAATTGGGGAATGCCTTCTTCCCAAACAGGATCAAGGCGTAGTGTGTCCCCTTCAGGAAGGGAGTAACAGCGCCGAATGGCCCATAAGCCGTCCATATCCACATGTACATAGGCGTTCGGTTTTTGGCTCATGCTGGTAGCGCCGTTGGCTTACGAGTGAAGAGGCAAAGTGTTGCAAGTAAACTCCACATGAAGAGCGCAATGGCTGAAACCAGCAAACCTAGCTGGGCGCTTCGGGGCTTGTATTCCAAGGTAATCGCCTCGCGTCCCTCAAGCAAGGGCAACGGCACTTCTGCGATAATGGCATTTCGCCAAGCTAGAGGTTCGTTCTCAACAACCCAGCCGTTGCTTTGCCCCATGGAGATGAGTAGGCTAGACTGTGGTATTCCCTGCCAAGTGATTTGCATTTTACCGGGATGAAAAAATTGCACGTTGAGTGGTTGATTTGTGGGGTAAAATGCGGGGGCTGAGCCGTAAGTTTGTAGGGTTGTTGTGCGCCCGTATGCCGGCTCAAGACCGTGCTCGTAGGGGCCCTCCAGTTCCTGCCAATCAATTCCGGTAAATTGAGTTTCCCAGTACGCTAAGCTCGCTGTTTTGTTGAAGGTGAATTCATTTTGCGTTCCTGAAATTGCGCGTACGGATTCATAGGATGTGGTTGAAATAGGAAGATCCGCGCGGAAGCGATCAACCCCCAGTAAATGCAAAATCACCGGATCAGGGGTGGGGGTTCTCAGGTGCCGATTGAAGTGAAAAAGAAAATCTTTCGTCCTGATTGTGGGAGCTAAACCTTCCTCGTAACCTTCCGCATTTTGTTGAGCAAGCAATACATTTAAATTCTCCTGGGCAAACTCTATTCGCTGGTTCATGGAGCTTTGGCGTTCTTCCCAAACAGGGCTTAGTGTTGCTTGAACGCGCTCGTCATCGGTTGTGGTAAGCCTGTACTGCCGTGTGGGATTTGCTTCGCGCAGTTGCTGGGCAAACTGCTGAGGGTTGCCTTGCTCCAGAGGGACAACCAAGTCCCGGAACGGGGCGCGCATTGAGGGGAGATATAAATTGGCGAATGTTGAAGTGAGAACGACGACGAGCAGTAGATTTCTCATGGGTGCTTTTGTGATTCGTTTTAGAATGAAATCAAGACCCAAGCTTGCCATTGCGATGAGCATGAAATTTAGGATCAGCGAGAAGCGCGAAGGTGCACGCATGCCATCCAGCAGGGGCAACGTTTTTGTGATAACCTCCAAGGGGGACAGGTAGCGGTAGTAGGAGGTTTCACCGGCTAATGATTCAGCGTAAGCGCCCTTTGGCATTGTTGTAAATTCACCACTTGTTATCCGTTCGATTGAGAGATTTGCGCTTAGCATAAAGCACAGGCAAATTGCCACTCCGATGATGAGTAGAATAGCAGTCATTCTTTTTGATTTTACGAATAGGGAAACCAAATAGGCAGTTGCTAGGGACAAAGGCAACAGCCCGATGTACAGCAAATATTCCGCAAAGTGCGAGGAGCTTTGGTTGAGGGCATCGTTCTCAAACCAACCAGCGCTGATGTAGCTAAGAAACATCTCAGGAGTGTGGCAAATTTGTAGCGGATAACCGAATTGCATTTTGTAGATGGATCGATATGTAAGGGGGCTTAACTCCAATGTGGGAATGAGTTGCACTGCTGCAAGAGCAAGGCTTGCAACGCCTGCTGCAGCGTAGGTGAAAGCGCAGGCAGCTTGTGTTTTCACGGCGGGTTTGGTGCATACAAAATACCCAGCAGCCATGAGCACTTCAGCGGTGCGCGTGTACAAAAAAAGCTGCGGGTGCCCGGAAAGAAATTGCAAGGCGATCAGCGCACTCATGATTAGGGTGAAACGCCCAACGGGGATTCGTTTTTGCAGCAGAAGCCAAACCAATCCCATACACCAAGGAATGTAGCTGTACGTTGCAAGTATAACAGAATTGTCTAGGGCGTATTGAATTCTAAGTTGGCAGGCAAACACAATCCCAGCGAACAAAGCGCAACCTGCGCCTAGGCGCAAGGGGACTCGAACAAACCACCATGTTCCACAAGCCATAAGGCAAAGGTGAAACAACAGTTCCAGCTTAATTCCCACGAGTGTATTTGTTGCGATTAATTGAAAGAGTAGAGTTGGCGGGTAATAGATTGTGTGCAGCAACGTGGCGGCGTAGGGCATTCCCATAAAGGTAAAGGGATTCCACAGAGGGACGGTGTAAAATTCCGTAATCGATGCAAGGGTGAAGAGGCGCATGGGCCAAAGCATGCTGGAAAGATCAGCGCCTGCGGGGATTCCGTTTTGTGTAAGCAAGGGAAGGTAGAAGAGTAGGATCAGGATGCAGAGTAACATCAACTCAAGGGCGTAGGTTAATGTCGGCGATTTTCCCGGAATCGGAAGCGCAGGTGAAGTTGGTTGCAGCGGTGTTAACGAATCACAGGGTGAATCATTAGTTGGTGATTGAATCATGCTTTATGCACCGTGCAGTGTGGTTACTTGGTAGTGAAGTTTATCAATGTAAGGTTCCATACAATCATAAAGCCAATTTGCCATTGCAAGGCTGGAGTGAATCATAAATAAGGGCGAGCTTTCCACAATGCTGGGTTTTAAGAACGGGGCTACAAAGGAAAGATAGGCTTTTTCATCCACAAAAATTGCTTCCTTGCGTTCATCCACAATCTTCTGAGTTGCTTCTGGGTAGAAGGTTCCGGTACCGAACAGGGGAATATAGAGCCAATACAGATTGGGCCGAATTTTGTGGAACAAATCTTCATCGTGAAAGAAATCTAGTATGCCGTGGTTGGGTTCATCCTGCATGTGGCGTTCCCGGGCCAACGCCATGTGAAAATCGCCGGGGTCTTTAATCAAGCGGTTACAAAAAGCTGGCTCAAACTCAACGCCGTCTAATTCTCGTTCAATCACATTTTTTAGGGGCTCGGTAACAACCCAGTGGCGACCGCCATCGGGGAAGAATAGCGTGGGGATTTGATCCCCAATTCTAACCAAGCCTTCGGGCAAATGAGTGGTGTATTCACCGTGAAACCGCAACAATTCCAAGGAGCCCCTATGGGTGGATTTCATGTCGCGGCTGATCAGGATGATACTCAAAAAAACTCACCTAAGGAAGAGCAGTGATTGCAGAAAATCAATAGATGGGGAATTCAATTTTAGCGGGGGGAACATAAATGGTGGGAACGGGTTTTGGCTCCCGTGGTTTCACGATTACGGCTGTTACTTCTTCTTCGCTGTAAACAACATCTAACACATGATAACCAAATAGCAACGTTCCCGCTCCGGATAGAATCAGGATGAAAAGAATGAAACTTGTAATGGTAAGGCTGCCAAGAAACGCGCGGCGTGTAACGCGGGAAATATTTCTGAACAGCTTATTGATTGCTTTCATCAGTTGTTGCCCTTTGGGGTTATGGTGTTGAACATACTATTCACAGGGTTAGTAAGTGCTTCTAAGCCTACATTACGTGGGGGAGTGCTTAGATTGGCAAGGAAAACCAGAATCGAGCAATCAGTAAAATGAGGGTTATTATTGCAGGGTGTGGGGTAATTTCCCCGGTGGGAAGGGGATTTGAGTTGTTCACAGAGGGATTACTAGCAGGCAAGTGCGGGATTCATTTGGAACAGATGGAGGGGCTTCAGCGTATACCCGTTGCGCGGGTGGTTGATTTTCAAACCGTGCCGGGGGAAGACCGATCAATCAGCCTGCTTCGCCCCTGCTTGGCGGAACTGGCCTCAGTTTTTGAGGCGTTGAATGCCTTTATCCCTCCTCAGGAGCGGGGGGCTTTTGCGGCAACCAGTAAAGGGGGCGTTCTTCAGGAGCTGTTGATTTCCGGTTCAGCACGCACAAATTTTCCCAGCCTGTGGGCTTGTGCCATTAGTACCTTCTTAGCCCAGGAAACAAATGCCCAGGGGCCCGTGGGGAGTTATGTTGGGGCTTGTGCCACAGGGCTTGCAAATATCATTCGGGCCGCACGTTCAGTGCAAGCTGGTGAATGCGCCTACGCGGTTGCTGGTTCCAGCGAGGCAACATTGCATTCTGCCTATATTGCCTCGTTTCTGAACTTAAATGCTTACTCGCAACAGGGTTCTTTCCCCTTTGATGTTCGGCATAACGGGTTTGTTGCAGGGGAAGGGGCCGCAGTTTTAGTTCTTACAACCCCTGAAAACGCCGAGAAAGCTGGGCTAACGCCTGTGGCAGAAATTGTTTCCTGGGCAGAGGGAGCGGATGCCTACCACCCTGTGGGGATTGATCTTAGCGGTGAGGTAATTGCAACGGTGGGCGAGAAGGCTTGGCAGCGAGCCGGTAAGCCGTTGATTCAGGCAATCAGCTGCCACGGAACAGCAACACCGGCGAATGATTGCGCAGAGGCGGCAGCCATTAAATCTTTGCAAAACAAATGGAATCAGCATTCCCTGTATTGTCATTCGCTGAAAGGGGCAACCGGGCACTTGATGGGTGCAGCCGGCAGCGTTGAAAGCGTTTCCGTGATTTCAATGCTGAACCGACAAGAAATACCACTAACCGTAGGTCTTATTACGGCCGCGCCGGAATGTTCTCACCTTCGGTTTCCTTGTTTGACACAACCCCAACCCCTTGTACACATACTGAAGTGGTCTTTTGGTTTTGGCGGTCATATTGCTGGTGTAATCTTTAAAGCTTGGAACAAATCATCCGGTTGAATCATCAAACTTGCTAAATCGTTCTTCTAATAGGAATTTACATACAATGAAACAACGCATCTTAATTCCCCTATTTGCTTTACTTTTGCCCGCTATAAGCTGGGCACAGCAAACTATCTACGTTAAAACGGCCGAGGCTGAATTACGTTCGCGGCAAGGCTCTGGCGGTTCCGTTGTTGCCACGGTTCCGCAAAACACCCCGTTAACAGTGCTTCAACAACAAGGGTTGTTCTACCAAGTGCGCACAAGCAATGGTGCCCAAGGGTTCATCAGCAAAGTAAAAGTTCAAGATGCACCGATAAGAAGTTCTAGCGGCGGGCTTGGTGGTTTAGTGCGAGACGATCGGCAAATCACTACCATGAGAAGCCAATCCGTGAATCGCGGTGTTGCGCCTCAGGCTCAAACCCTTATTGATTCCGGTGAAATCCCCGAATCGGCGGCGAAAGACCTCAGTAAAACTCAAGAATTGGCCAACGAAATTGTTGCGGCTGACGTTCAAAGCTTTATGGCTGAAGGTGGTTTGTAATGAATCGTTCTATGCGTAAAATTCAACAACTTGGCGTGCTTACCGTTTTTTCAACCGTGGTGTTCTTAGGGGCAAGCTGCGGCGGAAACGGCGGATCAGGAATTTCCTCCGCTGATCTTGGCACAATCGTACAAACGGGCGTTCTTCTTGGCAGTGGCGACGAAGAAAAAGCAAAGCAATACGGGAATGTTGCGGGGTCCGTTTCAAGCCTAGCAAGCGATGTTTCCCCTGAAATGGAATACACGTTGGGTGAAGGCTTAGCGTTGCGCTCTTACGCAACAATCGGCCCGCGCCTGCAGGATGAAACCGTACAACGTTACGTAAACTTAGTTGCTCGTAGCGTGGTGCTACAAAGCAGCCGTCCGGATTTGCAGTTCTCCGTTGCCGTTCTAGATTCTGAAACAATCAACGCGTTTGCTGCCCCTGGCGGATTTCTATTTATTACGACCGGAGCCCTGAAGCGAATCAGCAATGAAGCGGAACTTGCCGCCGTGCTTGGGCACGAAGTTGCCCACGTAACGGAGCGCCACATGATTCAAACGTACAAACGCGCGCGGTTGTTTGAAGCAGCAAACCAAACTTTGGAAGCATTAAGCGCTGAGGAGTACAGCCAGGATGTAGATTTTGGCAGCGATGTTTTGTTCAACAAAGGGTTGGATCAAAAATTTGAGTACGAGGCTGATTCCGTTGGTGTTCAATTAGCGGCGCTTACGGGGTACGATCCTGCTGAGTACTTGCGGTTTTTGAATACGCTTGCCAGCCTTCCTAATCAGCAAGGCGGGTTACTTTCAACGCACCCTTCTGCATCAAGTCGAATCAGAAATTTGCAACCTCTTTATGCAACTGATCTTAAGGATTTTGTCGGTGTAGGAGTACAACAACAAGCACGCTACCAAGCCAATGTGCTCAATCGTTTGAGTCCCTAACAATATTTGTAATCCTTCAGAAGGCCGATGGAAAAAAATCCAGAAATAGCCGAAAAAAAGTCTACCAAGGCTAAGTGGAAGAAACGTCTTTTGCTTGGCCTTTTTTGTATTCTTTTGGGGCTCATTCTGTTCATCGCCATTTTGCCAAGCATCATAACGTCGCGGTTTGTTGTAAGCCGTGGAATTGGTTTTGCCGAAAAACAATTTCCTCTGACGATTGAATTGCAGCGCCTTAAACTGGGGTGGTTTTCCACCCTTGCAATTGAGGGGCTGTTGGTAAAAGACAATGCTACGGGCGAGCAAATTCTCGCCTTGGATTCTGCATCAGCCCCGATTAGTATAATCGGGTTTTTTCAAAATGGTATTCAAAACCCACCGCCTCTTGAGGTTGTTGGGCTTCAAGCGAATTACACCATTCTGGAAAACGGCGAAACAAATCTTCAGGCGCTAATCAATTCACTCCCCCCAAGTAGCACGAATGACGAGCCCACAACCTCAACGGAGGCGTTCAAACTCCCCGTAAATTCTTTCAGTGTTAAGGCCGTTGATTGGGAATTTGTTTATGATGATCGTGTGAAAAACCAGCGGCTTGCCTTTGTATTAGATTCCGTTGATTTGAATCTTACTACACCAGCGGATGCACTTACACTGGCGGCGGTAGGGAGTATTCAAGCAAACGATCAGGAATTCCCTTGGGTTGCATCAGGGAACATCAACAAAGCCTTGAACAAAGAGCGCGAATTGGTTGTCGAAAAAATAGTTGCGGAGTTCAACGTTTCCCGAACGGAAAACACCACTTCATTTTTTCACTTAGCAGCTGATGCAGAAAAACGGAATGCAAAGTTGACCACAAATTTTGAGCTTCCAATTTTACAAACCTTAGCAGCTCCCTTTGTAGCACAGGACTACTTAATTATTGAATCGGGGAATATACCCGTAAGCCTTTCAGTACAGCAACTTGATTCTGTTGTTGTGCTTGCTGAGCTTAGTGCTGCTGTTGAGGGCGTTGAGTTTTCCACACGCTTGGTACCAAATGCCCCAGATAAATCCGTTTTGCTGCCGGCGATGAACTTCAACAGCCGCGCAGAAGTGAATGTGCAAAAACAAGCAATGGTTGCGGGCGAACTCAAGTTTCAAAGCCCTTGGGCAACGTTACAAGCAACCGCTGAAGAACTTGCAACCCAGCCACAAATTGCCCTTGATAACGCCCAAACCAGCATAACGCTTCAGCCGTTGGAATTACTAAACTTTGCGCAAAAGCTGGTTCCACTGCCGCTTGTTTTAATTCCCGAAAGTGAAGTAAAGTTTTCCCTCAATCAAATTGTTTTCAGGGACGGAGTACTTGAATTCAATCAAGACTTTTCAATTACTCCCGCGCCGGAATCCACGTTTGCGGATCAGCGGATTGTGTACGATTCATTCTCTCTACCCGCGGAGTTGCTGGCAGTTGAGCAATCTGCCACTGCACGCTATTTTATGGCAGAACAAACTTATGGTGTGCAGGATTTTCAACTTTTGCATCCTTACTTTGAAGTTAGCCTTCCGCAGGTGAATGGTTCAGCTTTAGGGCCCACCATCTACGGGAGTTTAATTGGTAAGTTAAATACCCAGAAAACCGCCAAGCTAATTGAGGATGAGTTTTTTGCTTTGCCAGTTTGCCTTGAAGAGTGGACGAATCTATATGTTGAATTCGATTACGCCCAAAATCACGCGAACGCCCGCGGGCGCTTAAGCCTCCCGGTGATTGATTTGCAAAACCCGTTCGTGAATGTCCCTCGGGGAAATGTGGAATTTTCATTTCAAACCAACACCATAAATGCCCATAAAGTTTTCTTGGATATTAGGAGCAATCATTCGTTTTTATCCGTGAATTTAAATGCTGAAGATCAGGATGTTGATCTTGCCCTTAAGGGCTTTGGGTTGCTGAAGGAATTTGTTATAATCCCTGAAAATTTAATGGATTTTGAACAGCATCTTCCAGCTTCGTTTGAAGGAGAATTATTCGCCACAACGAATTTATCTACCTACCAATCGTTCGCGTCCCTCAATCATACACTACTGCCCAGCTCGCAGCATAATTCCGTCCTCTACCCCGTTCAACTAAATGCAACCTTACAGGGAGTTGCAGATCCGGTTGATCCCAAAATAACTGCCGCGGTTGAATTATACAACGACCTACTTTTTGCAAGCTCCCTTAATCTATCAACCGTTCAAGAAGCTCAATCGTCCTTTGATTTGTTGGTGAGCGTTGCAAGTGCGTTGAGCTTAGCAACAGAATTTGCACCAGAACAATTGTACCCGGAACGGCTTAGCGTTTCACCGGAATCATTTTTGCAATCTCAGAATACGTTCACTCTTAATTTGGCTGACTCGTATTCAGCCAGCGGAGGAGGGAATGTAAGCCTTGAACTACCAGATTTAAGCTCTGAAGAATATTTAGCGAATGTTCTGGGGGCTGATTTAGGCTTGGAGTATTTCTTTAATTCAAGTGAAGCAGTACCCGCAACTTTGGGGGCTTTGCGTATCAGTATGCCGGAAATCTATTATAACACTTTCGGCATTTTCGATGTTTCGTTGTCGGCAAATCTTTCAAGCATTCAACAAGGTGAACTGATACAAACACTTCTTCAAGTTGGTTCCGTTCAGAATTTGGAAACCGAAACGGGCCTCGTGAATTCCGCCTCTTTGGAATTGCAAGAGTTGATTTTTGCTGAAAGTGTTACTCTTGAACAAGCGGAGCTAAAGGTTGGCAGTGAGTTTCTTCTGCAGGTAAATGATCTTATTTATGGGGACTTATTGTCTCTGTCCCTCATCGCAAAATCAAGTTCATTAGAATTTTTAAATGCGCCGCTTCAGCCTTTTTTGGTTGAATTCACAGGGGGTAGTTTTTCCCTTGAAAGCGAATATGCTGGCGTGCTGCCCACCACCTTGAGCAGTTTTTTTCAAGCACAACAAGCACGGATAAATCTGCAAGCATCGCTTCCGAATATTGCCTATAACGGAATGAACATTAGTGAAACAGGAATTAATTTTCGCCAATCGCTTTCGGAAGATGTGCTGACAGTTGATGTAAATTCTACCATTGATTCGATCACGATTCCCGATTTATTTCCTTTGGAAAATATCAACTTACTCTCTTCAAGCACGGTGAAGCCCAACGGCGAAATTGCGTGGGAACTTTCGGACTTTTCCATTGAAAATATTGGCAGCACCTTCGCCTCTTCCGGATCTGCAATTCTTCCAATTCAAGATGATGCAGATTTCACGACGCTGATGAATTCCTTCAGCCTGAACGATTTTATAAACGATTTACAACTGCAGGGAACGGCTTCATTCTTTCAGCGTTTAGCGGCGTTGGAGGACGAGTTGGAAGATTATACCATGACGGGTGATGCAGCTGTTGATGTGGTATTTCGCACCTCAGAATCATCGGGAATATATATAAACCCAACGTTGACTGCTTCCGAGGTTAATTTGCGCATGCCAGATTTAGTCAACATGCGCGGACTGAACGGCAGCTGGAGCCCGGAATATGCCTTAGGCATTTCAAAGCCCCTTGCTCTTCAACCTCCAAAAGCATTGGGCAAGTTTACAATCGAACAGTTAACGGTGGAGTCAACCGCGCGCCCGGTCGTTCTTTCTAAATTAATCTTTCTTGCTAACGGTGTTACAGAGGGAATTGATCTTTCCCTGATTATATCGGATGTGCTTCAAGGCTCATTGTCCCTTACCACTTCGCTGTACCCAAGCTCTATTAGAAATACGTTGTCTGGTAATGTGCAACTTGTGGGACTTAATTTAAATGCCTACAATAATCCAGATAAAGAAAATAATGAGACAATAAATTTATTAGGGAAGTACAGTTTGCCGTTAAAGCGTAATGCAACAAATCCGGTGGAACAACTAGATGCAGAACTCTTTACGTATGATTTGGAAGCCGATTCCATTCGCAAACTCATTGTAGCTGTAACAACCGCGCTGGAGTTAAAAACGGTTTCAAACGCGTTAACGCTTTTGCGTGTCACTCCTCCAACGGCTGCATCTTTTTTAATCTCCTACGGGCTTGTAACTTTTAGAACGGATGTAACGGTTCGCGGGGGTTTTACTACTCCGTTTTACGTTGTGCAAAATCAGCCGATCTCTGAAATTGCCGTTCTGTATTCCCCTGATATGATCAATACGCTTTATGCTCAACTCATTCTTGCGCAGGATGTGCTTCAGGCAAAAACGTTGGATGAACTTTTCTCACTCTTTAATGCAAAGGCAGCTCTTGAAAATGAATAAATTTCTTTACACTATTTTGGTATTTTCCCTCGTACTTCAAGGGTGCGGGCCGTTGTTGAATCTTAATATTAAGGTTATTGGCGAGCAAACTTCACTTGAAAATCAAGTGTTGGGGAATTACTCGGAACTAGGGAAGGAGCTTCTCTCTTACAGCAGTGTTCGTGGAGTTGATCCGGATGGATCCCTTACACTGCCACCAGAAACTACGGAAAGCCAACAACAAGTGTTTGCAGCTCTGCAGAATCGCCGCTACAACTCCGACGATTTAAATGCTCTTTTGCGAACAAATGTTTTGGGTGAAGCGGCCAATGGATTGGTGGTTCAACGTGAGCAAAATCTTTCGCAAACAAATCTTACTCAAGAACAAGTGCAGCAAATAATTGACGAAGAAAATAACGACCGAGCCGTTTTGTTGAATCGCTTGAAGCAAACTATTTTCACCCAGCAAGAAAATCAGGAGGACGAAATTCAATGGGTGTTTGCCACAATCAATCAAGATGCTGCCCCCATAGGTTCTTTCATTCAAGCGCGTAACGGCGCATGGAGTACAAAATGAAACGCCCCAGTTTCCCTTTTGCAATCCTCTGTTCAACGTTTCCGTTTGTCGCTTCGTTTGCTCAAAAAACGTTTGCACAGGAGAATATGTACCCTAGTAATCTGGAGCGAATTACCACGGTTCCTGAAGATGATTACAGCCCTGTTCTTTCCCCTGATGGGCGTTGGCTTGTTTTTGTTACAGAGGCTTCTGGTCAAGGCGATTTAGTGCTGCTTGATTTAAACGATCCTCAGCGATTTACACGTTCGCTTCTTTATCCGCACCCTACAATTGATTCTTCCCCTGCTTTTTCACCGGATGGAAATGCCCTTGTGTGGTCTTCGCAACGGTCTGATATTATGAGTGATATTTGGGCTGCTAAATTTCCAAATGGTGAACCCAAAAATCTTGGTAAGCGTATATTTACCGAGGAGCTTTACAGCTGGAAAAAAAATAACGATCAACTTGAAATTCAAATAAAGTCCAGGGATCAAGAATCACAGGAAACGATTGAAAAATACAATCTAACGGAAATGCTAAACTTGCCGAGAAATACAACGGCGGTGGAGTTTCCAATGCGTTACCAAATACTCTACCTTGATGATACAAATGGGGACGGACTAATCAGCGAGCGTAGTGGCGATTGGCCCTCTTTGTGGGAACAGGAAGACGGCGTTTTGATTCGGCAAATTACTCCCCCGTTGCCTGGCTTGAGGGATGTTTCTTACGCTGCAGATGAAATTGTGTTCTCCCTTGAAATAGAAGAAAACCGAGATATTTATCGACTGAAAAAAAGCTTCCCTGTCACTGAGAAAAGTTTGTCAGCTTCACTTGCCAAGCTAACTGTAAACCGCGAACCAAACCTAAATGAATTGTACCTATTTACCGCTCAAGTACGCAACGCCTGCATTGCAGCGCCAAATTCGGAGGAATCAAAAACAGCGATTGTTTCTTTGCTGGAGTTTCTTCGTCAGCGCAACCGATCAGCCCAAGCGTTGGAGGAACTTCAGCGATACAAACAACTCATCAACACAACAATTGATGAAGATTTTAGCAGAACGCTAAACCGCTGGGCTGCTGTTCTAAATGCAGAACGAGCAGTTGGTATTGCTGATGAAATTGAACGCACAACGATTCTACAAAATTCATTAAATGAACTGAACCAATTTTTGAGTTTTGCAACAAACCTAAATAATCAAACTGAAGTGAAACTTTTGCAGCGCGAGAAAGCCCTTGTTTTGTTGCGGTTGAATCAACGGCAAGCCTCTATTCAGCTTCAGCAAGAGTTGCTTTCTACGCTTGAGCAGCCTTCGCTTTTGCGTAGCATTGTGCTGCTGGATTCTATACCACTTCTGATTGAGATTGATCAACAACAAGGGATTCGCCAATTTGAAGAACTTGTAAATCTAGATCAAGCTTACCTGCCAATTACGCGATTCCGATTGATGGAACAGCTCTACGATTCAGTTGGGCAAAACACCACAATTGTTGATGCCAAACTTGCGGCAATCCGCCAATACAGAAGCCTTCACACGGGGGAGTATTATCTTCTTCATTCCTACTACCGTGAAGCAAAAATTCTTGCTTCATTAGGGCGCATTACTTCAACGAATGAACTCTTGGAATCTGTGCAGGTAAATCCTGAACTTGATCTTGATTACCAAATTCAACTTCAGCTTGCGGCGGGGGAAATTGAAAGCGGAATCAATGAGCTTGAACAGGCGTTGGAACGGTACCAAAAAATTCTGAGGGTTATTCCTTTAGAAGAATGGGAGCAAGAACGCGATGCGTACGAACGAACTAAGGAAAAATATTCGCGTCAAGCGTTGAGCCGCGCAAATCGTTCACTCCGGCTTGGGGACAACCGCTTGGCGTACAGCCAGTTTGTGGCAATGACTGAATCGCTTCCCACTTCTGTGGAAGCATGGCGGGGTTTAATTGAATCTGAAAATCGCCTTGGCTTACTTACCAGCGAGCGCATTCGCGAGTACAGTGACATGGCAAAGAATTCTGATGATGAAGGGTTGGGTTCCTATCGCTACGGGTTGGCTTTAAGTTATCCGAAGCCAACATCTAAAAAAACAAAACGCCTAATTGAGCAGGCAATTGCTGCAAACAGTTCTGTTCCTTATTACTATCAAACACTCGGGTTTATAAATGAAACAAGGGGAAGAGAAAATAAGGATGTTCAGGAATTTGTATTAGCCCTGAATAATTATCAGCGGGCACTTGGTCTTTCTTCCGTGCAACGCCCGCTGGATTATGCCCGTTTGTTGCAAAATGCAGGCAACATGGCATTCGCTTTAGACAACACGGCCCGGGCTTTTGAATTCTACAACGAGCGCAGCATTCTTGGGCTTCCGTTTGACGACCCCCGAGCTGCTTTTCTCTTTCACCGCAACTACGGTGTCACTGCTTATCGTTCTTACGAACAACAGCTGGCAATCACACAATTTGTCGCTGCGGCCGAGCAAGTCAGCATCATGGCGAAACGAGGTTTTATCCATGAAGCTCAAGCGGAAACATTGCATCAAGAATTAATTGATCGGCAAGCGTTGGCCGAGTTGTCTCGCCAGAACTTTGAGAAGGCAAGCACGCTGTTCCAGGGGGTTGCAGAAGCATCAGACCCAAACTCATTGGGTCAAGCAAGGGCGCTGCGCAATCAGGGGTTTGCCTTGTTCCAATTAGCCCGAGGAATGAAAACCGTGCAGCGTTACCAAATTGCCGGCAAGTCGATTACGGTTCTTCAACAGGCGTTGGATTTACTGAATCAGGAATCATTGGTTATTCCGAAGGAGGAAAGCGGAGGCTTTTTCTCCGTTTCGCTACAGCTGTCATCCAGCGATCAATCAACCGCGCGTGTGAATCTATCAAAGGAAGACGAAAAGCGTTTTGTTACGCTCATCTTATCTCGTTTGAAAGCAGAATTTGAATCCCCTGAAGAAGCCCGCACTTCGCTTCAAGATCAACTCAACCTATTGAATTCTACTCGTGTTGTTAGCGCCCCGCAGGATTCTTTGGCGCTGATGCAAACATTAGATGAGCTTGCAACGATTGAGCACCGATCGGGAAATAAGATCAAGGCGCTTGAATATTTAGTGGAGGGTTTTCAAAATGCCAACTACACATCTGAAGTTGGTACGGTAATTTTGCTGGATCCTACATACCATTTCCTAATGCGTGTGGCTGAGGTAAGTTTATCGTTAACTGATGCGCAATTACAAGAATTGCCCTTCAATCTCAGCGAACAACCAAAACAGCAAACGCCGTTTATTGTTCAACTAGATCAGGTGATTCAACGATTCATGGATGCACCCTCCTTTACGCTGGCACTTGCTTCGGGTGAGTTGAAAACCGAGCGCCTGTCCCTGTTGTTGCAGCGGGCCCTGATTGCTGAACGACAATCCAACAGCGCTGATTCCGTGAGCGCTGCTGCCCACGCCGCACGCGCTTTCATTCACGCAAACCGCGTGTTGGAGCTTGGCTCCCAACTGGGTTCATCCGCCCAGGATAAACAATGGATGCTTTTTGCCTACGGCATTAATGTGCGTATTGCAAATCGGTTTAACTTTCAACAAGAGGAAGTTGTGGCTGAATCAACGGACTTCTTTACCAAGCAAGGGTATGATGATTGGCTGTGGTGGTTAACGCTTCAGCAGATTACCTCAACTGCCGAGGCAGGCAACGTTCGCAATCTGCAAAAGCTCTTGGTTGATCAGCTTGGTGCAACGCACGCTACCAGCAATTCAGTTGCATTTCTCTCTGCAATTCCCCTTTTGCAAGCTTCTCTTGCCAGTTACATGGAGTACTGTGCGGCCGTAGGGGATTTTGATGAACTGTTGCGCACCGGTGAAATTCTGCGCCACGCGGAATACCGACTGCAATTCTCAACCTTGGATTGGCAAAACCAAAGCACCAGCCCGCAGGAGCAAGAGTGGTTGAACGACTTCAACCAATACAAACGCCAAGTGCTTCAGGCCCGGTTAGCCTTGCAATCTCGACCGGCAGACTCTGCCTTTACTCCGGCAAGAGACCAACGCCTACAGCGCTCTAAGGAGCTTTTGGCAAACCACCTTGAGGAAGGGGTTAACTCTGCTTTCCCGACGGCGCTTCGCTTTGCGCCCTTCCAGTTTTTCGGCGATGCAGCCGCAACCCTTCAGGATTTCATTCTTTCAAACTCGCGTCCCCTTCTCATCATTTCCCTTCCCAGCACCCTTGTTTTATTCGATGCTTCGGGTGAGCCAAAAGTGTACGCTTCACAGCAACAGCTGCTGGATTCACTCCCTAAGGCGGAGCTTGTTTACCACTCTGATTTCAGGTTAAATCCGAGGGAGAAATTGCCCATTGAACATGTACTGGAATCCCCGTCCCTAAGCCTTACGTTGTTGGCGCTTAGCCAAACTCCGTTGCGCATTTCAAATGAAGTTGCTGAGTGGCGCAACGATTCCACGCGTCAGCAATTACTGCAAACGCTTTCAACGGCAGATGCTGTTCAGGTGGATGCACCCCTAAATGTGGAAGCGCAAAATGCCACGTTTTGGCGCTTAGCAGAAAAACCCTTGGAAACACAATTGACGCTGTTACAGGGGCCTCGCGAGTGGACTTATGCAAACGTTACAGGGAACCCGCGTCCCTTTGCCGCATTGCTTGCAACGGCCAACACGGCACGCTTTGAAACACCCGATTCCGTTTGGCTTACCAACTTGGTTAATCCGCAAGATGCACCGGAGCTTGCCGCCTCGGAGCTTGATGCTGAACTTGCTCGCGTGATTCGCCTAATGAATCAGGGACAAACTCGTGAAGCATTGGGCCCATTACGCCGAGTTTATTTACTACACCGCGCCCTAAATAGCACCCTCAATGAACAGTTGGAATCGGGTCGTTTGCTTGCGCAAATCTACCGGGAGCTTGGCCAAGCAAAGGATGCACTCCCAATTCACGAGGAACTGCTGCTTTCGCTTCAGGGGGAAGATAATACCTTGGAACGCGCAACACAACTACGGCTTTACGCCTCGGATGCGAACGAGGTTCGCGCCTGGGAAAAAGCGGCGACCAGCTACCAACAGGCAATTGAATTGTTCAGCAGCTTTGGTGACTCTGATGAAGCGTTCAACATGTTGCGGCGGGCGGCGATTGTGCGTGAAAACCAAGGGCAAGTCAACCAAGCGCTCGGGATTATGGCCGAGTTGCTGGAATCCGAGTCGATCTCCAGCGACCTACGTTATCAACTCCACAGTGACAGGGGCCGTATTTATCTCCGCCGCCTAAACCGCTACGCCCAAGCGCTTACTGAGTACCAGGAGGCACAACGGCTTGCCCAAGTTTTAGGCAACCGCGAGCTAGAGCTTCTTTCAGCACTTGATGTTGTTCGCGTGAAGGAACGCCTTGGCATGATTTCCGAAGCCAGCGACAGCGCTGCATCTGTACTGGAACAAGCCCGCGCCGAAGGCCTTCTTTCAAACGAGTGCGATGCATTGCTAACACTCTGTTATTTAGAGTGGACAAAGGGCCAATACCTTAAAGCGTTCAACCATCAAGAACAAGGTCAGCAACTTGCCCAACGCATTGGCGACGATACATTTCAGCTAATTGCATTAAACTATGAGGGGCTTATTTACTGGGCGCTGAACGATCTTGATAAAGCACTTGAAGCTTATACCCAAGCCTTAGAGTTTGCTGAGGACCAATTCTTTGAGCAAGATCTTGCCTCAACCCTGAATAACCGAAGCCTCGTTTACCGAAGCGATCAAGATTTCACCCAAGCGTTGGAAGATATTAACCGCGCCTTTGAAATTGATGCCCGCTGGAATAACGATTGGGCTTTAGCCTACAACTTGCGCAACCGGGGGCTTACGTACCTTGAAGCCGGTGACCTGTCCCTTGCGGCCCAAGATTTTAGGCAGGCCCTTGTTCTTACGCAAAGTATTGGTGATGCGGTTAACCAAGCAAAAGTTCACTTAGCCTTGGGCCGTGTTTTAGTTGAACAAAACAATATTGCCGAAGCCCAGCAACAGTTTGGCTTTGCCCTAAACCAAGCCAACTTAGTCCCCCTGCCGGAAGTAATTTGGCAAGCGCAGTACGGGTTGTCACAATGCGAAAAGGCGTTGGGGAATGTTCCATCGCAGATTGAATATTTGCTGCAAGCCATCAACGTTGTTGATACGCTTAGGGCGTCCCTTAAGCTTGCAGAATTTCAAGAGGGCTTTTTAGCTGATAAGCAAGTACTGTATGATGAGCTTGTGCTTTTGCGTATGGATCAAGGAGATTGGCCAGCGGCGTACTCCGTGAGCGAACAATCCCGAGGGAGAAACTTTATTGATTTGCTTGGAAACCAAAAGGTGGATTTATTAGAGGGTGCTGATGAAGATGATTTACGGCGTGAGGAAAACCTTCGGTCACGAATTGAAATCCTTCAACGCCAGCAGGGTGGTGATGATCCCACGTTGGAGCAACGCATTGCCGAGCAACTTGACGACACGCGGCAGGAGTACGCCGATTTTCTGTTAGCCCTTAGGGCACGCAATCCAGAGCTAAGCGCGTTCGTCTCGGTGGAGCCCATTCAAGTTTCCCAAATTCAAGCCCTTCTTGATTCTGATACCGCCGTGCTGCAGTACCATGTCACGGAAAATGAGCTGATCATCTTCCTTGTGTCGCAACAAAGCATACAAGCTTACCGCCAGCCAATTGCACGCTCCACGCTCAGCACGCAAATCCTGAACTTGCGCGAACGCCTGCAAACGGCGGGTGATATAAACCTATTGCAACGCACACTCTCCAGCCAGCTTTTACAACCGGTAGCGGGTAGCCTGTCCCCCTTCAAACGTCTTGCAATCATTCCCCACCGCGAACTGCACCTAATGCCTTTCGCTGTGCTTCGCGTAAACGAATCACTACTGTTGGATTCTTTGGCCATTTACTTTAGCCCAAGCGCAAGTGTACTTCGCTATACCATGGAGAAAAAGCGCACCACCAGTAATCAGGTTCTTGCAATTGGCAATCCCAAGCTGGCGCAGGATGGGTTCAATCTACCCATGGCAGAGAAGGAAGCCCAACGAATCACGTGGTCGTTTCCTGATGCCACCGTTCTCACGGGTGAAGCGGCAACAAAAAGTTGGTTGGTTGAAAACATCAGCAACTACGGAATCATACACCTTGCCATGCACGGCGAGTTCCGGCCCGAGGCGCCACTCCTCTCTGGGTTGCAACTTGCCCCCGATGAGTTGAACAATGGTGTACTTACGGCGGCAGATATATTTGGCCTAAGCATGAATGCCGATATGGTTGCCCTCTCTGCCTGCCAAACGGGCCTAGGGCGAATTACCTCTGGCGATGAAATTATTGGCCTGAACCGCAGCTTTGTTTACGCAGGAACGCGGCAAGTGCTCTCCAGCCTTTGGCGGGTGGACGATGTATCAACCTCCATCCTGATCAAGCACTTCTACCGTAATATGGAAACCATGGACCGCGCGGAAGCTCTGCGCCAAGCGCAACTCACCACGAAAAACCAATACCCTCACCCCACATACTGGGCCGGCATAAACCTTTCCGGCGATTGGAAGTAAGTCCCTTGCAATGTGCGCTCAACTGCTTATCGGCCCATTAATTCGGGCAACCAATTTAGTAGAAAATCCATTGCGAGGTATTGGGTGCTGGTTGGCTTGTGCTAAGGGCGAAGTAGCCAAAGGCAGTAACGGTGCCGCTAAGCTGGTTGCGTTGAGGTTCTTTGACCAACTGAGTGACAGGCTCCCAAGGGCCGGTTGGGTCGGGGGCCGTGTACAGCATTAGCTCCGCTTCGTTCAGCCCTGTAATTTCAGCATCCGTGTAGCGCAGCGTTATTTCAGCACTGCTCCAATCAATGCGGTCTGTCGAGATTTCCCACATTACATTTGCCGCATCAGGCAAGTTATTTATGGATGCGTTGTTGCGGGTCAATTTCACTGTTTGGGTGGAAATATTGCTGCCATCAGCGAAGTCAATAAACACCCGTGAGTCAGGGGTGGAGTCATTGCTGCCGTCGCCGGAGATGCCGATTGCTTGGCGTGGGGCGTTGCCGGCTTTGGCCCGGGCTCGGTACGTTACAATAATGGGCGGCGTTGCCGTGCTGAAAATGACGTAGCTTTCACCGGAGTTTTCAATCCCGTTTGCTGCGGCATTTGGTGCGCCCACAATCACATCAGCCAACCCATCGCCATTTACATCACCGGCGCCTGAAACACTGTTCCCGCTGAGGTTGTTCACTGCCTTTCCATCAATTTGAAAGCCGCCTTCACCCAAGTTTCCTAAGTCCACAGAGGAGCTATTAGTTTTACCGTATACAACGTAACTAATGCCCGCATTTTGAATTAAGCTTGGGTTGGCGCTTGAAGCACCTACCAATAAGTCCGCTAATCCGTCGCCGTTTACATCGCCGGC